>JAIVER010000127.1 GCA_023864145.1 Thiohalomonas sp.
TGGGCTGTGAGAGTAATTTGCGTCATTGGATAATTTTGATCTTCTTCTCTATGAAAATCAAGCATTTTCATAGGTCATGGGTATAGATAAGGTGTTGGCTGATAGTTGAAGCTCTACTTTCAGGTAATGTATGAACGCTGCGGCTATCGTTTTCATGATGTCTTATCGATGATAATCAATTTAGGCTTAGTCTGACTGTCTAATAAAGCGATTAAGCCTATGACTTAATATTTCGCCAAGACGTTCAAGAAAGACGGTACCCATATCAGCATTGAAATGGTGCATATTATTACTGCCCAGTATCAGAGTACCGAAACAATTATTTTTTTCAATGAACAGTGGAATGAGTGCTAAAGAGGACAGTGACTGAGATTTCTTGTCAAATAATCTCTCTAAGGGGAGTTTTTTGAAAAAACCACACATCGGTTTGCGGGTATTTAAGATTTTATCTAATTCCTGCGCGAGTGTTGAATTTTTTTGTATAAAGATATGTTCAGGTTGATCCTTTAATGGTTCAATTGATAATTTGAGTGCCACGGCATCGACTGAAAAATCATCGCATAAACTCTCATCCAGAACAACTTCACAGGCATCAATAGCATCACAGAATAATAGTGATAATGTTAATTTGTGCATGTGTTGGTTAGATTGCTCATTTTTTTTGGCTATAGCAAATAATTCACTTAGCTGTGCTTTATGCTGATTATTCTGCTCTCTGAGAATACTCACTTGTCGTTCAATGAGTGAAACTGCAGTGCCGCTGCTATGAGGTATTTCTAAAGAAGCCAGGAAATCGGTATTTTTATTAAAAAAGTCGGGATTGTTTGTTAAATAATCCATTATTTCCTGTGCTATAATTTCTTTGGACTCAGTTTGCTGCTCAGTCGTATTGATTACGTCTTTTTCTAATTCACTGCTTGAATTCATAGTGTTATTTGACCTTCATAAACAAAACTGGCCGGGCCAGTCATCATCAGGGAATGTGCACCCTGTTGCCATTGTATGTGTAATTTACCTGCAGGTAATGTTACGCTGACCTGCTCGGCAAGCCAGCCATGCGATATACCATTGGCGACGGCAGCGCAAGCGCCGGTACCGCAGGCAAGTGTTTCGCCAGAGCCGCGTTCATAAACACGAACCCTGATCTGGTGTTTATCAATAATCTGCATAAAACCCACATTGACACGATTAGGGAAACTGGGATGAGACTCCAGTAGTTTACCAATCTCTTGTACAGGATAGTTATCCAAATCATCAACTTTCACTGTAATATGCGGGTTGCCCATGGATGATGCGGAAAATTCAACCTGCTTTATTTCACTGATCTGAGCACTTTCTATTGTAAGAGTATAACGATTATCTTTCTGTGAATCACCTACTGCCGTCACAAATGGTAATTTTTCAGGCTCAAAAACAGGTTCACCCATATCAACCGTTACCTCATTTTAATCAGTTATCTGTAGAGTAATAAGGCCGCTAAAGGTTTCAACGATGATAGAATCTTTTGTTGTGAGGTTTTTTTCTCTGACAAAGCGGGCGAAGCAGCGAGCGCCATTGCCGCATTGCTCTACTTCACTGCCATCAGCATTAAAAATTCTGTATTTGAAGTCGACCGTCTCAGCGTGAGCTTGCTCCGCTGTTTCTACCAGCAATAATTGATCACAGCCAACACCAAAATGCCGATCAGCAATGAAACGAACTTGCTCTGTCGTCAAATTAATTGTTTGTGAGATGGCATCGATAAGAACAAAGTCATTACCCAGACCATGCATTTTTGTAAAATTTAATTGCATTGTTGACCAATCATTGTGAAATAGTAAATAAAAACGTTGTTTTTTCTGTACAGAATTAAAGGGTAAACTTAATCTTTTATGAACATTGCTAACCATTTATATTATACTGCAGAAAAGACCTGATGCTTAATTTTAGCGCACTGCCGCCGTTATCACTCTATATTCAGTACCCCTGGTGTGCCCAGAAATGTCCTTATTGTGACTTTAATTCTCATGCTGCTCCGCTTACTGTGAACGCCAGACAACGAGATGAAGCGTATGTTAATGCGCTAATCAATGATTTAGAACATGAATTGCCTGCTATCTAGGGCAGGACAATACAGACTATTTTTATTGGCGGGGGTACTCCCAGCCTGATTCAACCGGAGTCATTACAAAATTTATTAAGTCAGATCAGTGCGCGTATTAAATTATCCCCGATGGCTGAAATTACCATGGAAGCCAATCCGGGTACAGTGGATCAGCTTAAATTTGAAGAATTTCGTCAGGCTGGTATTAATCGTCTATCGATGGGGATCCAGAGTTTTGATGATCAATTGCTTAAAAAAATTGGTCGTATTCATAATTCTCAGCAAGCTCGATTAGCTATTGAGCGGGCAAAACTGGCTGGTTTTGATAATATTAATTTAGATTTAATGTATGCCCTGCCCGGCCAAACGCTGAAAAATGCCCTTAATGATCTACAACAGGGCATTGCTTTTGACACCTCTCATTTATCACATTATCAATTAACACTGGAACCTAATACTCTGTTTGCCAGTCAGCCGTCTAAATTACCCGATGATGATCTGAGCTACGAAATGCAGCTTGAATGTCAGCAGTTACTGGCTGATGCCAGCTTTGAACATTATGAAGTCTCAGCTTACGCAAAGCTGGGAAAAGAATGCCGGCATAATCTGAACTATTGGCAATTTGGTGACTATTTGGGGATCGGGGCGGGTGCTCACGGCAAAATCAGTGATGCGGCTCAACAAACCATTACCCGGCGCTGGAAAGAAAAGCATCCTCAGCATTACCTTGAAATTAATAGTATTGAAAGAAACAGCCTTGAAATGAATAGTCCTGAAAAAATATTTTTGACACAAATAGTACAAAAAAAAAGGCTGAAAACTCCACAAATAGCATTAATTCATTTATGATTGCTGGACAGCAACAACTTTCTCGTCATGATATCGGCTTTGAATTTATGCTAAACAGCAGTCGTTTGATTGATGGCTTTGATAGTCAATTATTTTTTGCGCATACAGGCCTGCCCATTCTTCAAATTGAAAAAGGCCTGAAAAAAGCAGTAACACTGGGACTAATTGAGTGGCATCGAGACCACATCAAACCAACAGAACGGGGGCTTCAGTATCTCAATGAATTACAAGAACTCTTCTTATAAGAAAGTGACATATAAAAATTGTCATCGGTCTGGTTCAGCTGCAAGACAGACTGATGAACGCTACCAATACGTCTATTATTGTTATTCAAGTGAAGTGGTACGTAATATTGACTACCTCATGGTTGAGCAGGGCTTTGTCGATAATAGTTATGAATTAATGAAGCGTGCTGCCCAGGCATTATTGGACTTTGTTAATCGTAAATATTCCAAGATTGAACATATCACAATTATCTGTGGTGCAGGCAATAATGCCGGTGATGGTTATGCAGTGGCTCGATTGGCAAAATTACAAAATAGAGAGGCGAAAATTAAAGTTCACTTAATCTCTATTATTGATCCTGAAAATCTGTCCGGAGATGCTCATCAGGCTTATTTGGACTGGCTTGAATGCGGCGGCACAATTGAATCAATGGCGGAGGCAGATTTCCCTGGCACTGATTTGATTGTCGATCCCTTAATTGGAACGGCTTTAAATCGGGCACTGGAAGATGAATGGTATGATGCCGTGGCGGCAATTAATGCCAGTCCCAAGCCAGTTTTAGCCGTTGATATTCCTTCAGGGCTGGATGCTGATACCGGCGCAAGCTATGGCATAGCGATTAATGCCACCCATACACTGACATTTATCGGTCAAAAAATGGGCATGTATACCGCTCAGGCTCGTTATTATTGCGGCAAAATACACTTTGCATCACTAGGTGTTGCCGACACTCTTTACCAGCAAATTGACCATAGTGCCATTCTAATGGAGTGGAATAATATTGCGCCCAAACTCCCCTGCCGCAGCCCTGTTAGTCATAAAGGTGATCACGGGCATCTACTGATTATTGGTGGTAATTATGGTATGGCCGGAGCCTGCCGTATCGCTGGTGAAGGAGCTTTGAGAACAGGCTGCGGACTGCTAAGTATCGCCACTCGAAAGGAAAATGCTAATGGTATTACCAGTGCCCGTCCTGAGCTGATGGTACATGGTGTTGAAAGTGCTGATGATCTGGAGCCGTTATTAGCCAGGGCAACAGCCATTGCCATTGGTCCGGGCCTGGGTACTGATCAATGGGGTGTCGCATTACTGGATAAAATTATCAGCTTTATTAAGCAGCAATATAATACTGATGAGCATAAAATTAGTTGTGTTTTTGATGCCGATGCGTTGAA
This sequence comes from Thiohalomonas sp., assembly GCA_023864145.1. Classification (GTDB taxonomy): domain Bacteria; phylum Pseudomonadota; class Gammaproteobacteria; order GRL18; family GRL18; genus GRL18. The sequence goes on from JAIVER010000127.1 coordinate 4,333, forward strand.
TATCATAGCGCAGCATAATTTAGTTATTCAAAGTCAGCATGTTATTTATACTCCCCATTTTGGTGAAGCCAGCCGACTGCTTAAGCATAACTCTGAACACCCAACCGCGGATAGCAATCGTTTCGAAATGATCAGCAAGCTGAAAGAAAAATATCATGGTACTTTTGTGTTAAAAGGTGCCGGGACTCTGATTAATGTAGAGGATGATATTGCCATTTGCCCTTATGGCAATGAAGGGATGGCCAGCGCAGGAATGGGTGATTGCCTAACGGGTATTATTGGTGCGCTGCTGGCACAAAAATTAGCCATAACAGATGCAGTACAATTGGGTGTTTGTTTACATGCAAAAGCGGGCGACTTAGTCGCACTGGAAGGTAAAAACAGCATGCTGGTGAGTGATTTATTCCCTAAGATACGCCAGCTTATGAATAGTTATGGTTAGTTTATCAGTAACTATTCAGTCTGATTTTACAGGCTGTTATGAATGTTCAGCGCTTTAAACGGCCTTTATATAGCCATGACCTATGAAAATGCTTGATTTTCATAGAGAAGAAGATCAAAATTATCCAATGACGCAAATTACTCTCATAGGCTATGAAAAATCAGCTCTAGAAATGCAACATAAGCATTCTGGAAATGGAAAAGAACGAGATAGAATCAAAGCCATCCTACTTTGCTCTGAAGG
>JAIVER010000128.1 GCA_023864145.1 Thiohalomonas sp.
TCATGGGCTGTGAAAGTAATTTGCGTCATTGGATAATTTTGATCTTTTTCTCTATGAAAATCAAGCATTTTCATAGGTCATGGGTATATAATGAATGTAATCACTATCGCCAATACTTTCCAGTATTCCCACTATATGGGATTCAATATGCTGAAGCGGGGCGAGAGAGCCCGACATTATACTCTTTCATGCCCGCCTGGTCTACCATCTGTCATTGACCGGACATCATCCCATGCACAGCAGAAAAACTACGTACCCAGGGATTGCTGCCCTTAATTATTACAGTTAATTGCTTACTCGCATCTTGTGCTGCTGTTTTATTTGTAAAATTACCATAGATGAGAACATAAAGTGCCTTCCCATCTCGCATTGTTTTAAAATAAACTGATTGAGATTCAATAGCATATTTTTTCATATAATCCTTGATACCTGCTTCGCTGCTTAATGCAATAAGTTGAATAGTGAAATCCGCAGGATTTTGAGTCCATACCCAGGCTTCGTTTTTAGATTTTAACAGCACTTTATTTGATAAAACCGGGTTAGAGAAAGTAATGTTTGCAGTTTGAGCCGCTGGTGTTACTTGTTTAACTCCTCTATTAGCACTGGATGATGTAGAAAGTTGATCATTAATAGTGGAAAAATTTCTAACCCAGGCTGTTTTTGTTAACGCCGGATGAAGTGTTGTCACTGCTGATAACGCTTCCTGTCTTGTTTTGTAATTACCATAGGTCATGGTATACCAATTCTGACCATTACGTTGAGTTGTATATTTTAAAATATCACCTTTTAAGGCATATTTTTTTACCAGGTCATCAATTACATTTTTATTATAAGAGCCAAATAATTGAATCGTATAATTAGTATCAACTTGTTGTTTTAACCAATGCTCATCTTTAATATTATTGTCTGAGCTGGATTTAACTTTTTTTATATTTTCCTGAGCTTTGTTAACCACAGAAAAAAATGAAGTGCTGGTATTTCCTGCAGGACTTATTGCAACTACCGTCCATTTTCTCTTTTTTATACCTGTTGCTATAAATAGTTTAATCTGATTTGAATTAATGTATTCAAATTGACTAGGAGTTAAAGGAGATGAGAAGTGTTTTTTATTTTTATCCCACCTTAATTCCACTACTGTTTGCTTTGAGAAACCCTCACCTTTGATACTGACCGCCTGACGCTTATCACTACCGATAAAGGGATTTGGTGTAATACCTTTAATTGATAGTTTTGAAATAAAAGGTTTAACGACATCGAAGTGAATACTGGATGATTGCACATCATTCTTATTCTTTGCCGACACACTCCATTGTTGAGGTGTAATGCCGGTACTCAAATGCAGTTTTATTTTATTTTTATTAATATAGCGCCATTGTTTCGGTGTTTGTCTTTGTGAAAACTCTTTTTTACTGTCAGCCCAGCTTACTATTAAGCGATTCTCTGGCTCCAGATTATTACCTATAATAGTGATGTATTGACGACTATTTGAGCCAATCACCGGCTCCGGCTCTACCGATTTAAGTTCCGGTACGGGTATTGATATTTCAACAGTCCCAGCTGTTTTAGCAGCTTTTTGTTCTATAACGAGAGTGTCAACTGGCCCATTAACAATGATTTCTTCTTTGTTATCTTCTGTGCTACCTTCTTTTTTTACCTTGTCTTGCGTGTTCTCAATTAAATCTAATTGTCCCACTGCATCTGAATGTTCATTATTGAGTTCTTCTGCTTGCTCAGTGGTTTCTAATTTCGCTTGAGCAGTGACTTTTTCAACCGTCTTTTCTGCTGTTTTTTCTATAAGAACTGGATTTGGCTGTTCAACTAATTTTGCTTCTTTAGTTTTTGCATCCACAAGAAGTTTTTCGGGGGGTAATTCTAATGGCAGTAAATCAATTTTTTCTTTTTTTACTTGTGTTGAGCCATTATCGGATTGCTCAAATACTGAATTAATAGTAATTATTGCAACCACCAGAATCCCAATCATAGCCATTGGTATCACAAATTTGGACAAACCTGATTCTGAGGCAGAATTGTCATCAGCAAATATTTCTTCATTATCATCTGAGTCCTCTTCAGCAAACAACGTATCTGATGACTGCTCACCCATCTGCTCAATTTCTTCAAACTTTTCAGTCAGGCGATTAAGTTGCGCTTCAACGCGATCACTTCGATGTTCAGAAAAATCGTCTTCATCAAGTGCGTCCAGTAAATTATTAGGCTGCTCTGTATTTAGTTCATTTACTGGATTTTTACTGACCGATTCAGGGCTTACATCCAAGTTAAAATGCTTATCAGGCTCAATATAATTATCCGCTTTACCACTGGACGCTAAAAATTTATCTGCAAAATAATCTATTTTTTGGGGAATACCGTCTGAATAACTATAAATACTATCAATAATGCGGGGAGTGAACGGCGTTTCCCGATCAAAACCAGCAACGGCCATCTTATGCCTTAAATAACCCGAAACACCTTCTTTATCCAGTTTACTCAAGGATGCTATATGGACAATATCTTTAAAATCCTTGAGTTCAGGACTTTGTAGAAAATCGCTTACTTGCGTCGTAGCAAATAAAACAATATTAATATAAGGTTCTTCATTTTGCTTTTGCTGAGAGAGCTGTATAAGGAAGCGTAAAGAGTCTATAGAAAGTGCTTCAGCACTGTCAACAAATAATACGGGTTTAAAGCCAAGCTGATTTATTTCTGTCAATTGTGTTTCTAAAGCTTCAAGCAAGTCAACATGCTCATCATTAATTGCACCAAATACATCTAATATGGTTTGTATTAACGTCAGTGTATCGTACTGTTGTGCATCTGTTATTTTTGCAACTCGCCAATTATTATCAATTCGATTTGCAAGAGCTTCCAGAAAAAGGCTTTTGCCCATCCCGGACTCACCGATAATGACTTGAAAATTACTTGAATATTCAATCAGATGTTCAGTTGAGTCTAATATTTGAGCACGGTTTTGATCTGCATAGAAATAACGCTGATCAATGTTGTTGCTAAAAGGATTTTCTCTTAAACCCAGCCGATCCAATTGTGACACGTGTCGCTCCCTAGTTATAAAAAAAGTATTTCACAATTAAGACAATAACCAGTGTATGCCTTACTGAATTGTGACAAAAATTTGTGTAAACTAAATTTATCCTGTAGCAAAGGCTTCTAGTGTCTGCTTAAGTTTGTCTATATCAAAATCTGCACTAATAAAACTGCTGCCCAGTGCGTTGAGTAAAATGAGATGTAGTTGTCCATCAAGTACTTTTTTATCACCAGCCATCAATTCTATGAATTTTTCTACAGAGATCCTTACATCATTAGTAATGGGTAGCTGAGTGGGTAAATTCGCCGCTTTGATAAGTTCAATAATTTGCTGCAGCACTGGCGTATCAATCCAGCCATGTCTAACAGAAAGGTCAGCGGCCATAACCATACCAATTGCGATAGCCTCACCATGCAGGCAGTTGCCATAACCCAGACCAGTTTCTATCGCATGACCAAAAGTATGACCCAGATTGAGCAAGGCTCGTTGTCCTGCTTCTTTTTCATCTGCTGCAACGACATCAGCCTTATCCTGGCAGGAAAATTCAATGGCATATTCCAGCGCCTCAGAGTTACGCTGCTTTAATGCGGTCATATTATTACTAAGCCAGACAAAAAATTCCTGACTATTGATCAGTGCATATTTAATGACTTCAGCTAAACCCGCACTCAATTGTCTATCATCAAGTGTATTTAACGTATTGGTATCAGCAAGCACACATTGAGGTTGATGAAAAGCACCTATCATATTTTTACCCAGAGGATGATTGACTCCTGTTTTCCCCCCCACAGAGGAATCAACTTGTGCCAGTAAGGTAGTAGGGATTTGAATAAAGTTAACACCTCGACGATAAATTGCCGCCGCATAACCGGTCATATCACCTATTACACCACCGCCCAGAGCAATCAGCGTGACGCGGCGATCGAACTGCTTTTCCATCAATCGATCAATAATCGGAAAAATTCCATCATAAGTTTTATAAACTTCGCCATCAGGTAAAATGACTGTCTCACACTGATAGTCTGAAAAAAGGCCTAAAACCTTATCCAGATAAAGTGAGGCGATAGTTTCATTACTGACTATAAGAACTTGCTTGCCGCTCACATAGTGTGATATTAATGATTTATCATTTAATATATCCTGACCGATAAAAATTGGATAACTGCGCTCGTCTAAATCAACATTTAATGTAATCATATTTCTTTTGGTTGTTATCTTGTTAGGTTGATACGTTAATAAGTTAAAAGACAATACATAACAACTTATCAACTTATTAACGTATCAACGGAGTAATTTTTCTAATTCTTTAACTGCGGCATGAACCGTCATTTTGTTTGTTTCTAATATTATATCAGCTAATTCACGATAAATGAGTTCTCGCTCAGTTAAAATAGATTGTAGTTTCGCTCTGGGATCATCTGTTTGTAATAGTGGGCGATTTTTATCTTTTGCTGTTCTTTCTAATAAATCATCAATGCCGGCACAAAGATATACCACCGTACCTGAACGCTTTAATATCTTTTGGTTATCTTTTTTTAGAACACCACCACCACCTGTAGCCAGAACAATTCGATTCTTTTTTGTCAGCTCCGAGATGACATCCTGTTCACGCTTACGAAAACCTTCCTCACCTTCTAATTCAAAAATTAAAGGGATAGAAACACCGGTTCGCTCTTCAATTTCTTTGTCACTGTCAAAGAAATCAAAACCCAAAATACGAGCAATTTGCCGTCCAATGGTTGTTTTACCAGCCCCCATCGGGCCGATTAAAATAATATTACTAATGCTATGCTCCAGAAAAAAGCTGAGGTATTAATTTTGAAGTGTAATATGACAAATCATAGTGATTTTATCAAGCCTTATATAGACTCAGTTATTAAGCTAAAGTTTAGAGCGACAGCTCACCCTTGAGTGACCTGTTTTTTTCAAATGTTCTTTAACAAATTATTTGTAACAAGCTGATTT
>JAIVER010000129.1 GCA_023864145.1 Thiohalomonas sp.
GCAATTTGAAGTATTTGTATAAACACACCTCAAATCAGCTTGTTACAAATAATTTGTTAAAGAACATTTGAAAAAAACAGGTCACTCAAGTGGTGAGCTGTCGCTCTAAACTTTAGTTACATAATACTTGTAAGCCCTTTCTTATTATTTGCCTCATGTTATATTGGTCCCTTATTAAGATCTGTAAAAGAGCCCTATAAGTCCGCTTAAAGATTTATTTTAGGATAATGATTATTTATGGCTGGAATGATTCCTAGAGAATTTATTGATGAAGTTTTGGCATATACCGATATTGTCGAACTCATTGACTCCCGAGTACCTCTTAAACGCTCAGGTGCTAATCACATGGCCTGCTGTCCCTTTCATGGTGAAAAAACACCCTCATTTAGCGTTAGTCAGCCAAAACAGTTTTACCATTGCTTTGGTTGTGGTGTCAACGGTAATGCCATTAACTTCTTAATGGAATATGAACACCTGAGCTTTGTTGAGTCTATTGAAGAATTGGCACAAATGGCAGGTATGCAAGTACCCAAAATCGCCTATACTAATGAGCCGCAGAAACAGCCGCCGGAACAATTCGAGCTGCTCGATCAAGTTTCAAATTACTATCAACACCAACTAAATCATCACAGTCAGGCACAGCAAGTTCAACATTATGTGCAGCAGCGGGGCCTGAGCCCTGAGATTGTAAAACGATTTGGCCTAGGCTTTTCACCTCCCGGTTGGAAAAATGTACTCAATGTGATTGGCGCGGGTGATCAGAATAAAATACAAGCTTTGTTTGATACCGGCATGTTGATCAAGCGAGATGAAGCTCACTCAGGAAATACTTCAGGACAGAGCAATAAATCACCTTATTATGATCATTTTAGAGAGCGACTGATGTTCCCTATTCGTGATCGCAGGGGACGCACTATTGCCTTTGGTGGTCGAATTCTGGGTGATGGAAAGCCCAAGTATCTGAATTCACCGGAGACTCGCTTATTTCACAAAGGGCAGGAACTGTATGGTCTTTTTGAACTCAAGCAGGCATTACGCAAAATAGAAAAAATCCTGGTTGTTGAAGGCTATATGGATGTTGTCTCACTGGCGCAATTTGATATTAATTATAGTGTCGCAACTCTGGGAACAGCAACAACGGCAGAATATTTACAAAAATTATTTCGTCTATGTGATGAAGTCTTTTTTTGTTTTGATGGTGATCGGGCGGGCAGAGATGCAGCCTGGCGAGCAATGAACAATGCCTTACCTGCAATAAAACCGGGCAAGCAGGCGCGCTTTATGTTTTTACCGGATGGTGAAGATCCGGATACACTGGTTCGAGAAAAAGGTAAGACTGGTTTTGAAGCGGAAATGACTCAAGCCATGACTTTTTCAGAATTCTTTTTTGACAGCCTGATGAAGCAAGTCAATATGGATTCTCTTGATGGGCGTTCTAAATTAATTGATCTGAGTAAACCCTATCTGAAAAAAATACAGGAAGGGGCTTTTCTGACTCTAATGATTGCACGCTTATCAGAGCTGGCCGATATAGAAAAGGTCAGTTTACTGCCCCTGTTAGGAATAAAATCAGCAACACCGGAAAGAAGCCGGAAAGCAGCGCAAGGTAAGCCTTTTAATTCTTCTATGGGGCAAACACGACAAGCACCATCACCAGTAAAAAAAGCCATTACTTATTTGCTGCAATACCCTAATCTGGCAGAAAATGCAGCTGATCCAGGACGTTTTTTACCAGTGGAAATAGAAGATATCGGTCTTTTTGTGCAACTGCTTGATTTACTGCAAAATGATCCCCATTTAACAACTGCAAGGATCTTAGCACATTGGCAAAACAGCACACAGCATCAGTATCTTGCGGCATTAGCCGTTGAACCATTGTTGATTACTGATGAGCAGGCAATTAGTTGCGAATTTAATGAAACATTACAGCTTCTTACTCGTCAATATCAGCAGCAACGTCTTACTCAGTTAGAGCGCAAAGAAAGAAACCAGGGATTGGGCGCATTGGAAAAGAAGGAATATGTGCAAATGCTTTTATCAAAAAAATCAGATTAACGGATTATTAATATTTTACTCTAAACCCACTGTTTTATACAGTTATGTGAACAAAATTTGATTTTTTTAGCATTTTTTATGTGGGTTTTTACTTGCTTCCTCGTAGAATAGCACTCTATGTGCTACAATGACAAGTTAACTTTCGAGCCTTATTTGAGCTCTTAGATTATATATTTTTCAAGTGATAATATTTTATGGATCAAACCACCCAACAATCTAAAATAAAACTTCTTATTGCCCGCGGCAAAGAGCAAGGCTATCTGACCTATGCAGAAGTAAATGATCACCTGCCCAACGATATTCTGGAACCAGAACAAATCGAAGATATCATTGCGATGATTAATGATATGGGTATCAAAGTCGTCGAAACAGCACCTGATGCGGATGATCTGATTGTCGAAGGTTCTTCAACTGATACGACAGATGATGATGCTGTTGAAGAAGCGGCTGCAGCCCTGGCTTCAATGGATGCTGAATTTGGTCGTACTACTGACCCTGTGCGTATGTATATGCGAGAAATGGGCTCTGTTGAACTGCTTACCCGTCAGGGTGAAATTAAGATTGCTAAGCGTATTGAAGAAGGCATGAAGCAAATGTATTCTGCTTTGGCATCCTATCCGGCAACGATCAGTCTTTTATTAACAGAATATGAGAAGGTTGAAAACGAAGAGCGGAAAATTACTGATATTCTCAGCGGCACTGGCTTCGCCTTACTCGATGAGGAAGATGTTGAAGATCACTTGCTGGCGAATCCCGCTTCAACACCGAATGATTCCACTGATGACGATGATGATGAACCAGTTGGTCCAGATATGGAACTGGTTAAAGAACATTTTTCTCTTATACGCAATTTAAATGAAAAGTTATTGCGTGTAGAAACGGGTGATAACTTCGATAGTGATAAATGTAAAAAACTACGTGCAGAGATGGCCGAAGCCTTTATGCGCTTAAAGCGTACCCATAAACTCAATGATCGCATGATTGCTGCTTTACGTTCTTTAATCGAGCGTGTTCGTATGCACGAAAAAGTTATTCTTACTGCCTGTGTCGATAAAGCACACATGCCTAGAAAAGAATTTATAACGTCTTTCCCTGATAATGAAACCGACCTCACCTGGCTGGATATGCATATAGAAAAGGGTGATTCTTATTCAGAAGTACTGAAAGAGCATGCAGACGAAATTCGTAAAGCGCAGAGAAAACTAGTTGCAATTGGTAACGAATGTCGTATGAGTATCTCCGGCATAAAAGGCGTTAACCGTCAAATGTCTATCGGCGAAGCTAAAGCACGCCGTGCTAAAAAAGAAATGGTAGAAGCTAACCTGCGTTTAGTGATATCCATTGCAAAGAAATACACTAACCGGGGTTTACAATTCCTGGACCTGATTCAGGAAGGTAATATCGGACTGATGAAAGCGGTTGATAAATTTGAATACCGTCGTGGTTATAAATTTTCAACCTATGCCACCTGGTGGATTCGTCAGGCAATAACCCGTTCTATTGCCGATCAGGCACGCACCATTCGTATTCCCGTTCACATGATTGAAACTATCAATAAGCTGAACCGTGTTTCTCGACAACTGTTGCAGGAAAAAGGTCGTGAAGCGACCCCTGAAGAGCTGGCAGAAAAAATGGAAATGCCGGAAGATAAGGTTCGTAAAGTACTGAAAATTGCCAAAGAACCTATCTCAATGGAAACACCTATCGGTGATGATGAAGATTCACATCTGGGTGATTTTATTGAAGATCAAAACATACAATCACCTTCAGAAACTGCCAATACAACGGGTCTGAAAAACGCCACAAGAAATATTTTAGAAGGCTTAACTGCACGAGAATCTAAAGTACTCAGAATGCGTTTTGGTATTGATATGAATACTGATCATACTCTGGAAGAAGTAGGCAAACAATTTGATGTAACACGTGAGCGTATTCGCCAGATTGAAGCAAAAGCATTACGTAAATTGCGTCATCCTACCCGTTCAGAAATGTTACGCAGTTTTATACGTGAAGATTAAGCATTATCTGCATTGTATTTTCCTCAAAGAAGCTGGTCATATTATAAATAACCCTTTATAATATCCAGCTTCTTGAATCATTGCATTCAACCCTATAAGGGCCCTTAGCTCAGTTGGTTAGAGCAAACGACTCATAATCGTTAGGTCGAAGGTTCGAGTCCTTCAGGGCCCACCATTTCCTTTTTACTTCAAAGCGTTATACCCGCACACTACTTTTGATATTTTACCTCCTCTTTATTTTTATTAAAATAAATTTTATATGTATTGTTTTGTTCTTTAATAAAAATAGATTTGCATATTTATCAAGGAGGTAGATTTAATGAAATATTTTGTTATGGTTGAAGTAGATTCAACTGATTTGTTTAGGATATTATTTTGTTGTAAAGTGCATATCTTTGTACCACCCACCGAGTGTCGCTAATTGCAAGGGGGTGGTGCCACTTTTAATCCCTTGGGGTTTTATTCCCCGCCGCTTTCAGGATAGGTTTTTAGGCCTTTTGAGTATCTAAATCCCCCACTTTCACATAGTGAACTAAGCGAGAGGGCTTGCCCTGGGGATTTTTATTATGCCAAAAAGCCCATGTGTGACGTAGATCATACCAACGAAAATTCTTGAATTTGTATTCACTTAAATCTTTTGTGGGGTAGTTATTAAACCAATTATGCTTTTTATAACATGAGCTAGGGAAATATGGTACTATTCTTGCCCTATCAATAGCTTTTTTCCAGGTGAGGAAATTCAGTTGGTTGATTTGTTTATTTTTATATGAAAAAACAAAAATAGGATGTTGATTTATTTTTCTTATGAGCACGTTCATTGCCAAATCGTTGAAGTGTATACCCAATCAACTTGAAAATGCAGGATCGAACACTTGGAAATTATCATTAATTCGAGAATCTAATGATTTTCCAATGCTCGGTA
>JAIVER010000130.1 GCA_023864145.1 Thiohalomonas sp.
TGAAATGATGGTTTTGCCACCCAAATCTGATCACCCAACGGGTGATCAGGCTTTAGCGACTAGAAATCCACTTTCTGAGGCGGTAGAAGTTAAGACTTATGCTGGAAAATTACATATTGAATGGGATTCCAATGCCAAAGTCACCCCCATGGGGCAATTACCCTTTTTCATCCAGTTTTTAAAATTAGGTGTCGATTTGATCCCTGGGTAAGCGATTGTCCTTTACATTATCGAAGCAATAATGCGCCTAAAAAAGTAAATGTACTGGGCTCATTATTTCTTTCCATTTTGTCGGGACATAATCGCTATGCACACATCACTAATCTAATGAATGATCAAGTTAATTCACGATTATTAGGCATGACCAAAGTGCTCAGTGATGATTCTGCTCGTCGGGGTTTGAATAAAATTGAAGAGAAGGGAGGCATCGAATGGCTACAAAGACATTTACAATCTTGCTATGCCCCCTTATTAACCACGCCTTGGATTTTAGATGTCGATCTCACCGTCAAACCATTATATGGACATCAGGAAGGGGCAAAAAAAGGTTACAATGCACAAAAGCCCGGCAGGCCATCTCACACTTATCATACCTATACCCATGACCTATGAAAATGCTTGATTTTCATAGAGAAGAAGATCAAGCATTTTCATAGGTCATGGGTATATTTGATCTGTCCCAAAACTCAAAAGCAAAAAATTAATTGATAGCACAACAAATTGCATTAATTTAAGTTGGAAACTTTTTTGAGTAGAGAGCTATCGTTTCGGGTATCAGTTTCAACAAAGAGTCTGATAACAACAAGACCTGCAACTGATTTTTTTCTTTACAGGCAGTATCTGTCATTTTTGACATTAACTGTAATTTCAAAGCACCATAGGTACCACTACTGCTTTTTAATGCATGCACTTCAAAAGCAATATCTTTAACATTTTTCTGTTCACAGGCCTGCTCAATTTTTGCCAAACGTTTTTTAAGTTCTTTGATAAAAACAGCAACCATTTCCGGAACCAGTTCCACAGAAATATCTTCTGCCAATTGTTTCAAAACCTTATCATGCATATAAGGTAACTCATTTAGCTGTCGTATAAGCTCATTGTTTTCAGGTACTCTCATTGACTCATCCACCACTGTTTTTTTTGTTATATGAAGAGCAGGTTTGAAATTTGAAACATCCTCAATTTTCTGTAATAGTTCGGCTGCGACAAATGGCTTTGAAATATAATCATCCATACCTGCCTGCAAACAATATTCTCTATCCCCTTTTACAGCATTTGCTGTCATAGCAATAATTGCTATTTTGGATATGCCCCCTGGCATTTTCCGTATAATTCTAGTGGCCTCTATCCCATCCATTATGGGCATCATTAAATCCATTAAAATCAGATCAAAAATATGATTATTTTCTACTGAGCGTTTAACCGCCGCTATAGCCTGACGACCATCTTTGGCAATTTCGAGTGTGTGCCCCGCTTTAGTCAACACAGCTTTGGCAACAACAATATTAGCGAGACTGTCTTCTGACAGTAAAATATTCAAGGGTTTAAAAGAAGTATTTTTTTGTTTAATTTTGAGTGCTTTCTTTTCAGGATGTTGTTGTGGATCAATATCCACCGTTAGTGTAAACCAAAACTGACTGCCAACACCTGTTTCAGTGTTCACTCCAATTTCCCCAGCAAGCAAATTGACCAATTTTTTACAAATAGCCAATCCCAGCCCAGTCCCTTCAAACTGACGATTATGTTTTTGATCCACTTGAGAAAAAACTTGGAACAATTTCTTTTGCTGTGCTTTACTGATACCAATGCCATTATCAATCACTTCAAATTTTAATTGAATTTGTTGTTCAACTTGTTTTATTTTTTTTATCACACAATTAACTTCACCCTGCTCTGTGAACTTCAAAGCATTGTTAATTAAATTGATAAGAATTTGTTTAATTCTCAGTTTGTCTGAAATTAAGTAACATGGGACATCAGGATCAATATGACAGTTTAACTTATTCTTATGATCAATGGCCTTATCTGAAAACATTTTACGACAGTCTGATAGCATATCCTCTATTGAGAAAGTACTTTTCTCTATGACTAATTTATTTGCTTCAATTTTCGAAAAATCAAGAATTTCATTGATAATATGTAACAGTGATACAGCAGACTGATCGGCTGTCTCAATATATTTTTTCTGTTCCTGATCAAGCATAGTCTCTTTTAATAGCCCTAACGTTCCTAAGATGGCATTCATCGGAGTTCTGATTTCATGACTCATTGTTGCCAGAAAATCACTTTTTGCTTCATTCGCCAGCTCTGCCTCTTTTCGAGCAAGAGTCAGTTTTTGTTCTGCCTGTTTTCGTTGTGTAATATCAATAAAATGTGCGACATAATAGCTCTCATTACCATTAATATCGCGAACCACGCTAATGCTCAGCCATTCAGGGTATATTTCACCATCCTTTCTTTTATTATAAATTTCTCCTTCCCAATGGCCTGTTTGTTTAATTCTCTGCCACATTTCATTATAAAATTGACTGTCATGACGACCAGAGGAAAGTACACCAGGTGATTGCCCAATAATTTCATTAGCTGAATATCCGGTGATCTTAGTAAAAGCGTTATTTACTCGAACAATTTTATTATGACTGTCACTAATAAAAATGGCTTCATGTGCTTCAAAAGCACGAGCAGAGAGTAATAATTCATTTTTTGCATTTTCCTGTTCCGAAATATCACGTATAAATGCAGTAAAATACAGTTTTTTTCCTGTTTCTATAGGAGATATGGTTAATTCAATTGGAAAAATACATCCTTGCTTATTAATGGCTTTAACACTAAGTCGTTTATTTAATATTGTCGCCACACCAGTTTTAAGATAGCTCTCAAAACCTTCTCTATGCATCGTTCTATATTCTTCAGGGATAATTAGTTCAGCCATTGATGAACCAATGGCTTCTTCCCTGGTATAGCCAAAAATTTGCTCAGAAACATGATTGTATTCAACAATCATACCCTGAGTATCTATACTAACGATTGCATCAAGTGATGAAGACAACACAGCTTTAACAAAAGCTTCACTCTCACTGGCCATCTCCGCAATTTTTTTATTGGCAATATTGATATTTTTTAATTCTTTATAAGAATCAGATAAACTGATCGACATCTGATTAAATGACTTTGCCACTTGAGCCATCTCATCACGGCCTTTAATTTCCACCTGATGTCCAGGTCCATGTTCCGTAATGATTTCAGTTGCTTTTTTTAACTGATAAAGTTGTCGTGTTAACCAGGTACCTAAAATAAATGAAAATACGGCCACCAGTGTGATTTCAATCGAGGCTATAACGATACTCCAGTGACTGGCTTGATCCAGTACTTCACGTATTCTGGCGATTGAAAGGCCCAATTCTACTCGACCATAAATATAATCAGACTCTGCAATATTGGCAGTCACATCAAATACATCATCTATCGCTTGATCAAGTGAGGTATTATTCTTATCATGAGTGTGTTCCAGATGTTCTTTACTACCCCCTTCTGCTAATATTATGCCATCACCATAAATACGGGCATAAACGATATCTTCATTGGTCAGAATTTCATTGACAAAACTTTCTAATGAAGCTAAATCAGAAGCCAATACCGCATCCTTACTCATAGTGGCAAAGAGCTTAGCTGTAGATAATGCACGCTGATTAATTTCTTTTTCATGAGAATTTTCTAAAAAACCCAGGACACTTAATATCAAGGTCACTAATAAAACTGATTCTATCAGGGCAATACCAATAATGGTTTTAAAGCGAAAACTCACAATATTATTTCCAGATTAGTTTGAATTAAGCAAATCTATTTTTAAGCCACGAACATCATCCCAGTCTTTATCATTTGCTTGGGTGATCCCCTTGAGCTTTATTGATTGTAATAATTTTTTACCCTGCGATGTCTGATTCAAATTGCTAAATGCCTCCTGGATTTTTTTAACAAGCTCTTTATTCATTTTTGGGTGAGCAGCAAAAGCATGAGGAGTATAGCCTTTACTGGTCCACAAAATTTTCAATTGATCACTAATTTCCGGCTGCATATTTTTAAAGGTACGAATGACACCCCCCCCAGCTGGATATAATCCTTTTGCAACAGCTCGATAAACTGAGTCATGAGAAGAGACATATTTTTCACTAATAGTAATATTTTCTTTGGCAAAAAAAACTCTGGGCAATACGGTAGCAGCAAAGGCAGCTGGCGCAGGAAAGGCTAGAGTATTACCAGAAAGCTGCTTCATTTCTGTTATGCTGCTGTCTTTTTTGATTACTATTATACCTTTTATTCTTTTATCTAAAGCCTTTGCAAAAGCAATATAACCTGATTTTTTACTATAAACCGTATAATGATAAGGATTCATATAGGCCATATCATATTCTCCTGCAGCTACTCTTTTTTCAAAGGTTGGAATATTAGGTGCGGTTCGAAATTTAATGCTTACACCAACCTGTTGACTGATATTTTGTAAAATAGGCGTCCACAAGCGTGCTAATTTACTGGCTGATTGTTGTGGCACCACCGCAAATGTTAAAGTTTCATTATTAGCTGGTTTCGTATTACCAGCTAAAAAAAAATTTGCCAGTAGCAAAAGAAAAAAGGTTATCAATATATTTTTCATGTCTTATTCTCATCAAATTATTGGGACAGCTCAACCCCGCTTTACAGTTTTCTGAGCTCAGCAATAAAAAAGGAAGTCATCAAACCCGTGTTCTGAGAGAATATTGTTACCAGACAATTTATCCAGGAGCAATACCCCTGACAGGCTTGCACAACACTGATTTAACTACTTCCCAGAAAATAGAGTTTAGCGCAAAGGTATTGGCAAACCAAGGGTTAAATGGTTCATCTGACTCCAATGAGTCAAGAATATGGTTTATACCCAATCAACTTGAAAATGCAGGATCGAACACTTGGAAATTATCATTAATTCGAGAATCTAATGATTTTCCAATGCTCGGTAA
>JAIVER010000131.1 GCA_023864145.1 Thiohalomonas sp.
AAAGTATTTTTCGCAGGTTCGGATCAGAGACTGGTGGAGCCTAAAGTCCCAAAAATTCCAGCCGCCTGACACGGATATATTGAAGCAATTTGAAGTATTTGTATAAACACACCTCAAATCAGCTTGTTACAAATAATTTGTTAAAGAACATTTGAAAAAAACAGGTCACTCAAGGGTGAGCTGTCGCTCTAAACTTTAGATAATTTAACTTTAAGCACTATAGCATTTTTTCCTTTGTCGGCAGCTTTTGTTTTGAAAACTGCTTTTATAAAATCACTTAATAAATAATTATTCCAAATTTAATCTCTTGGCAACAAAATCAATATCTTTATCGCCACGGCCAGTGAGATTAATCAAAATATGTTTATCCTTATCCAGTGTGGAGGGCAGTTTCATTGCATAAGCCACCGCATGGGCACTCTCCAGTGCAGGAATAATACCTTCATGACGGGATAAATCCATAAAGGCATCCAGACACTCTTTATCAGTAGCGCTTTCATACTGAACGCGTTTAATATCTTTTAAATAAGAATGCTGAGGACCGACACCGGGATAGTCCAGTCCTGATGCAATGGAATAAACAGGTAGAGGCTCACATTCGCTGTCCTGTAATAAATAGCAGCTGAAACCATGAATGACTCCCTGTGTACCTTTGCTCATTGTGGCTGCATGATCAGGTGTATTTAAACCTTTACCCGAAGGCTCAACACCAATCATTTGCACTTTTTTCATCATCTAAAAAGGCGGTAAATTAAGTCCATGCCATTACTGCCGCCGCCGCCACAGGCAATTAAATAATCATGTAAGACATTTTCCATTTCCATAAATTGCTCCCGGGCCTCAATACCGACAATAGATTGAAAGTCTCTGACCATCATAGGAAACGGGTGAGGGCCGACTACTGAAGCAATGGCTTAGAGAGAATTGACTGGATCTTGCAGGTAAGCTTCAAAGGCACTATCAACGGCATCTTTTAACCTATTTTCAAGTGATTAAACTAGGATTATGGCTTTGAGCTCAGGTGGTAATTGCTGACCGCCGTAGTCACCAAAAAAACCATTATCATCGGGCATAGGTAGAAAGTCTGTCGTATTCATAGAAAGGCCTTTATATTTTTATAATTATTTTATTGATTGGAATACCAAAGTTAGCATAGAGACATGAAATAACCTAATACTAAACAATAATTAATTATTATAAAGAAAGGTCTCTATGCCAAAAGAAAGCGAACAATATCAACTATTAAAATCAATTATAGACAAAGAATTACAAGAAATTGATGAAGAAATATCCACACTGGATAATTCTGATATTTCTACTTTGATTGAATTTCATACCAGACATGCTATTCAGGATGCTGAAGAACGACGTGATGAAAATGAAGCGACAGAGCTGGAATTTCCTTATGGTACTTCTAATGAATTAAAAGAATCAATGAATGTCATATTATTAGACCTTGAAATACTTTTGCAATATTTCTATCCTGCCTGCTATTTTGCTACAGTTGAAGAACAAAATGCTTATCGCAATGATATTTTAGGGATGCTTGAGCAGTAATAAATGACTTAGTATTTTAAGTTTAAGTGATATTACTGTTGTTGTTTAAAAATCAATCATTAGAGTGAGGAACTCATTATTAATATGCTTAAATTTGTCTCCATACAGACGGCTTTCGTTATTTGCCTGCTATTATTGTTTTTTTCAGCAGCAGATGCTGGATCAATTATTGAGCAGCAAGGTGCTTCTTCTGAACAGAAGCTGATGCTCCTTAATGCGCTTAAAAAAAAGGCACTTAAAAATAAAGGGGCTGACTATAAACCAAGAACAGAGCATCTAAATGCTGATGGCTCACCAAAATATACCAACCGTTTGATTCTGGAAGAGTCACCGTACCTGATTCAACATGCTCATAATCCTGTCAACTGGTATGCCTGGGGCACTGAAGCTTTTGCAGCAGCGAAACGTGAAAATAAGCCTATTTTTCTCTCAATCGGTTATTCAACCTGCCATTGGTGTCATGTAATGGAGCGTGAAAGTTTTGATAATGAAAAAATGGCGGAATATTTGAATCAACATTTTATCACTATTAAAGTTGATCGGGAAAGAAGGCCCGATGTTGATAAAATTTATATGAGTGCATTGATGATAGTGAAGGGCAGCGGCGGCTGGCCCATGTCATCTATTTTAACTCCTGAAGGCAAACCCTTTTTCTCAGGTACTTATTTCCCTCCCGAACAATTTCTGTCGGTATTACAACGAGCAACTAAGGTCTGGCAGGATGAAGAAACACAACTGCGCGAGATTGCAGAAAAAATTACCTTGGCTGTACAAAATCGCCAGCGCAGCCTGAAACAGGCTGAACATATAGGGAAAGAACGTATACAAATTGCTGTGATTAATCTCTTAAATCGCTATGATGAATTACAAGGTGGTTTTTCTGGCGCGCCTAAATTTCCTAATGAAACCTATTTGTTTTTACTACTGGATACGGCTATTAGAGAGCAGGATCAAGAAGTTCTGCCAGCACTTAAACTGACGATGAGTATGATGGCGCAGGGTGGTATTTATGATCAGGTAGGCGGCGGTTTTCATCGTTATTCAACCGATAATGAATGGCTGGTGCCTCACTTTGAAAAAATGCTCTACAATCAGGCACATCTTGCCAGAACATATTTACAGCTTTTTATGATCACAAAGGATGAATCTTATAAGCGAGTCGTAAGACAAATACTGGATTATGTCCTGCGTGATATGCGTGCTGATAATAATGCTTTTTTCTCTGCCAGTGATGCCGATAGTGAAGGGGAGGAAGGTAAATTTTTTCTCTGGACCGTGGATGAATTAAAAGACACTCTGAATCCTGCATTAGCAAAATTAACTATCGCCTTATTTGGTGTGACTAAAGAGGGCAATTTTAGTGAAGATCCGATGCAGGGTGCTTTGCCGGAAGGAAAGGGGGGTACCACGATCTTAAACCTGCCTGCCTCTATCGCTGAATTTGCGCAAGTTAATAAACTGGAACTGAAACAACTATACAACGATGTTGATAAGATCAGAGAAACCTTATATAAAAAACGTCAAACAAGGATTGCCCCATCAATTGATGCCAAAGTAGTGACCGCATGGAACGGTATGATGATCACTACTTTTGCCAAAGCGGGTAAAGAGTTTTATGAAGAAAAATACGTTGATGCGGCTAAAAGAGCCGGTGATTTTCTTTGGCAGACACATCACTTTCAGAAAGAATCAAGCACCCCAGTAACCGATCAGCCTTTACAAACACAATCAGGTCTTTTTCGTTCCAGCCTGGATGGCAAGCCTTCGGTGTTGGCAACTCAGGCTGACTATGCCTATCTGGGTCAGGGCTATCTGGCCTTATTTGATATTACGGAAAATAAAAAATGGTTGGAACGCAGTAAACAACTCATGAAAGAAATGATTGCTTTATTCTGGGATAAAGAGGAAGGATCATTTTTTATGAGTGCTCAGGTAAAAGATAGCGAACAGGAAGTTGTGCTCTTTGATCGCCCCAAAGATATCTATGATGGTGCCATACCCTCTGCCAATTCTGTGGCATTAGAAGTCCTGTCACAATTGTATTATCGCACCGGTGATGACTACTATCATGGTAAGGCAATGGCGCTTATTGCCTCGTTATCATCCATAATAAAAACCTCACCGGCTTCTTTTTCCTACTTTTTAATGGCTGTGAATCAGCTAAATTTTGGTGAGTTGTCTGATGTTCAATACGGTAGTAAAGGTCATGTTCGACTGGAGAAAACAGACTTATCTCAAAAAATTATAAAGAATAAACAAGTAGTGGAAGCTGAAGTGTTTTTCAGCATTGATAAAAACTGGCATATCAATAGTCGTTATCCAAAAGATGAGGATCTGGTGGCAACATCTATTAGCATTGGCAAAAAGGCAGCACAAGAGTGGAAAATTATTAAGGCAGAATATCCGGCGGGTGAAGATATTAAATTAACGTTTAATGAGTCTCCCTTATCGTTATATCAAAATTCTGCCGCGATTAAAGTCACTCTGGAATCCATAGGTAAACCTGGCATGACAATTCCTTTAGAAGTGAGGTATCAAACTTGCAGTGATAAGATATGTTTAGCTCCTGAGAGCAAAACATTTTATATTTTTCCTGAACATCGGAAATAACTTGCCGTTTTTATAATGGGCTGTGAACACATTAATATGCCCCCTGTTTATAAGATGGCGTAGATATTGCATTTGATTTACTATCATGAATAAAATTGTGCCCATACTAATACAATTAGTCAATATTTTGACTCTTATCTCTGCGTCCACTACTCTTGCTGCTGAGCGGGAATATATTGTGCCTATGGAAAAATCAGAGTGGCAAAGCAGTACCAAAGAACAACATGAATGTACCTTATCGCAAATAATTCCTTTTTATGCTGAAGGCAAGTTTATTCATAAGTCAGGCCATAAAGTAAAGTTTGACTTATTCAGTGATGAACCGGGACAGCTCAACCCCGCTTTACAGTTTTCTGAGCTCAGCAATAAAAAAGGAAGTCATCAAACCCGTGTTCTGAGATAATATTGTTACCAGACAATTTATCCAGGAGCAATACGCGTGACAGGCTTGCACAACACTGATTTAACGACTTCCCAGAAAATAGAGTTTAGCGCAAAGGTATTGGCAAACCAAGAGTTACATGGTTCAGTGACTCTAATGAGTTAAGAGTATGGTTTATCTCTCCCCACACTCTATCGTGTTCAGGAAAATACCGCAAAAATTTTATTCCAGGATTTCAGTCAAACACAGGAGGAACTAAAAGCCCGTACCATCAGGGTTGATCAAGTACAACTGGAACGTACCATTATTGCGTTGTCGATTATGCCACCTATACCCATGACCTATGAAAATGCTTGATTTTCATAGAGAAAAAGATCAAAATTATCCAATGACGCAAATTACTCTCACAGCCCATGA
>JAIVER010000132.1 GCA_023864145.1 Thiohalomonas sp.
TTGTATTATTTACCACCTTATAGCCCAAATTTAAATCCGATAGAGCGGTTATGGAAAGTAATGAATGAAAAGGTGAGAAATAATCATTTTTGTCACAATGCTAAAGAGTTTAGACAGAAAATTAATGAGTTTTTTGATGAAATTTTACCGAGCATTGGAAAATAATTAGATTCTCGAATTAATGATAATTTCCAAGTGTTCGATCCTGTATTTTCAAGTTGATTGGGTATATATTCATAATAGTCATGTCATTTCTCTAAAGCAAGCTTAACATCTTGAAAATACTAATTCATTCACGTTTTTTATCGTAAATGTGGAATTTAATCACTATTTTAAATAAAAAAGATAATATTTACTGGCTTTTATTGTTTTGTACGGGAATAAATTCAGTCAGAAGTTTTAAAACCCGGGGACTCAGCCAATAAGCAATTTGTTTGTCTGTACGTAGTAATTTTATTTGAGCATTATCCTGAATAATCAAATATTGAATTTTTTCTATTTTAGTTTCTTTTTCATTAACCGGCAGGGCAAGAGTAATAATAATGCTTTTGCTCTTGCTTAGTGTCTCATTGTCTATACTCAGAGATACATTGCTTTTAACTTTTGATGCCTGTGCCTGTTTCCAGAACTGAATAAGCTGGGCAATACTATCAGAGCTGACCTCTGCTGCTTCTGGTGTTAAGTGCCAGCCCTCTTTTTCTATGGTTAAGGTTTTATCTAACCAGCTAATGCTTTTAATGGTGCCTTGTGGAGGTAATAGGGCAGGAGAAATAAAAGAATCTAAAGCTGACCGTAATTGATAAAAAATCACGCCGTTAATTAAATGGACTGTATTCTTTCCTGTTGTCTGGTTGGCATTCAAATTCATGGCATAGCGTTGTTTCTTTATAGGATCAGTTTTACCCAGTACAAATTGATGATGATTAAGCCAGACTGAAACGGCCGGCTTATCAAGCTGATAGCGTGAAAGATCACTGTCGCTTACTTCAAATTGTGTGTAGCTGCGTTTGTCTGCTAAGGCTGTAATGGTATTTATGCGTTGTTCATTAGCTGGCAGTTGATAAGGTTCTTGCAGAAACCAGTTGTTATTCTGTTTGCTGAGTTTAATTGAGCCAAGTGTTTCTCGTTCAATGACAATAGTATGGATTTCATCTGCTGTTAACGGGGTTAGATAGTGAAGTTCTATTTTTTTTAAGCCCGGCTGATAGCAGGCGATAAGTGATAGAGCAATGACTATAACAAACAGAATTAAATTGCTTCTGGCTTCACGGGACATTAGCGGTTACGCCTCCTTAGCCAGATAATAGTGCCGCTTAATGCTAATGAGCCCGGAATGACAAATAGAAAGAAAGCACCTAATAATGCGAGCTTGCCGGGTGAAATATCCAAAATAATATCATCCTTAATGCGGGTGGGGATGCTGATAAATTGTTCATCATGACTTAGCCAGTTAACAATATTCATGCCCATATTCAGATTCCCGGCATTGCCTAAAAAAGTATTTGACAAGAAATCACCGTCACCTAGTATAACAATACGCTGCTCTTTTGTTATCGTCTTATCTGCTGAATCAGCAGGTGTGACAGGTCGACTTAAGACCAAACCAATGGTTATGGGGCCGACAATATCCAGTAGATCACTAAAATGAACACTTTCTTTGAGTGGTGAAGTTTCAATCCAGCTTTGCTCTATCGTTGTTAAGAAGGCGGTCATGTTAAATTCCTGACTTAAAGACTGATCAGCATTCTTATTGCTGTTATTCTTGCTAGTGCTTTCTTGTTTGTCTTTTTCTAAAAAGCCGGGTAAGCGCTCAATACCTGCTGCCTGTGGAAAAAGAGTAACGCTGGAAAAACCATCATTAATCGCGTGCTGTGGGTATTCTGTCACAATGGCATAATCAGGGCGGGTGATCTCATATTGCTGGGTAGTGGGATCCACTACCACCCCGTCAAGAAACTCAATACCCAGATGTTCTGCCAGAGGCAGCAGTCCATGCATGGGTTGATTACTGGTGACTTTTAATGGCTCACCCAGCCATAATAAATTACCCCCTGCGTTGATATAGTCGATAAGCAGTTGAACTTCTCCAGGAAGAAATGCAGATTGAGGTCCGGCAATGACTAATACAGAGATATCATCAGGAATGATTTTTTCTCTGGCAAGATTCAATGTATTAACCAAAAAACCCTGCTTTATCAGATGACTGCTGAAGCTGTTGAGATCAAAATTTGCCTGACCTTCAGGACTGCGTTCACCATGCCCCTGAGTAAAGAATATTTTACGTTCTTTTTCGCGCATCAGTCGATGTAGTGTATTAGTGAGGTCTTGCTCTGAGAGGCGTGCTAAATTTTCTTGTCGTCCTTCATAACTGATCACCATTTCGCCATCAAGAGCAATATTCAAGCTGCGAATTTTTTCGGGATCAGAATTGGGATCAATAAACGTTAGTATGATATCGGGCTTAATTCGTTGATAGCGCTTAAGCAACTCCCGTACTGATTGTTTAATTTGAGTATTACTTGTGTAAGAGGCAATTTCCACAGGGGCATCAAGTGTCTCTAATAACTTCAGACTGACTTCGTTTAAAGAGTTTTGATTATTAACCGTCCAGTCAGCTAAATAAATATAACGATTACTTAAAAACGCCAATAAACCGATCAGGCATAAAAATAAAATGCTGAACAGAATTTTTTTTTGTTTTAAATGTCGTGTTGAAGTATGACTAATATCCATAATGATTATTTAAGTTGTTAGTTTTTCAAAGGGCTAAGCTAAGCATCAGTGTGGTAAGCGTAAACGCTCCAGACGGCGAATAGCAAAAACCAGAAAAAGGCAGATAAACAAGAGATAGTAAGCAATATCTGCGCTGGAAAAAATACCTTTAAGCATGGGCTCAAAATGATTTAATAAGGAAAACCAAGTTAAGACATTTTCGCCATTTTGATTAGTAGCCAGTTCGGCTTCAACACTACTTCCTGCCCAATTGATGATCCATAAAAATAATAACAGGCCAAAACTGCTAATGGCGGCAATAGCTGGTTGTTTGGTCAGGGTAGACATGTAGAGCCCGGCGGCTGCAAAAGAGGCTACTACCAAAGTAAGTCCCAATAGTGCTGAAAAGAGCTGGCCTAAATCAATGGCAGTGCCTAATATCAGAGATAGCGGCATGAGGGCTATCATGGCAACAAGGATAATTAAAAAACCTAAAATGCCTAAATATTTACCTAAGATAATTTCTGTCATAGAAATAGGCGCACTAAATAGCAGGCTTAAAGTCTGATTCTTTTGTTCTTCACTGATTAAACGCATGGTCAGCAGCGGTACAATAATTAATAAAACAATAGCTGCACCCCCTAATAAGGGCGCAATGACCAGATCAGTGATGCCGGGTGATTTTTCCAAAACAGATAATTTTTCCTGCACCTGCATATAGGTTTCTAATTGACTGAGAAACTGATAGCACAAAATAATCTGCGTCACCGCCAATATGGCCCAGGCCAATGGTGATAAGAATAAATTTTTTAATTCACGTAATGCAATGAGCCTAATCAATGTTCAGCCCCTGTTTTAATAATGGATCGTTTACTGTTAGAGACATAAAAACAGCTTCGAGAGATTGTTTTTCAGAATAAATTTCATACAAGCCCCATTGCTGCTGATTAGCCAATTCAATGACTTGCTGGGCTATTGTTATTATTGCATTCTCTCTCTCATGCTCTTTGTTGGCAGGGGTAGGCAGAGTACAGATCAGAATAATATGATTACTGTCCTGTTTCACTTCACTAATGCCTGCTAAAGCAGTTATTTTCTGAATATCAACCGGCTGAGTACAGCTGATCTGCAGCTTTTGAGTCTGCATGTGCTGAGTCAGTTGTTCAATAGAAGCATTTAAGACCAGTTTGCCCTGATTGATGATCTGTACATTATTACAAATGGTTTGAATCTCAGGCAAAATGTGACTTGAAATCATGACGCTATGGGACTCTCCCAGCTCTTTAATCAGTTTACGAATTTCAATCATTTGAATGGGATCAAGACCCACACTGGGCTCATCTAAAATAACAATATCCGGAGAATGAATAATTGCTTGAGCAATACCCACACGCTGCTGATATCCTTTGGAGAGATTATTGATAACTCGTCTGCCATGCTCCGTCAGGCTGCAACGCTCTTTGGCCATATTAACTGCTGATTTTATTGCACCTTTGCTAATGCGATTTAATTGAGCACAATAGATAAGATATTCATCGACGCTGAGTTCTTTGTAAAGCGCCGGAGTATCAGGCAGATAGCCGATCTTTGCTTTGGCTTCAATGGGATTGTCCATTAAATCCATACCGGCAATCTTAATACTACCATGAGTAGGCGCCAGATTACCAGTGAGCATCTGCATAGTAGTGGACTTGCCTGCGCCATTAGGTCCCAGAAAGCCAAGGACCTCACCACGCTGCAGGGTAAAGCTGATATTATCAACGGCAATAGAATAACCATCACGAGAGCCGCTATGCTTGTTACCACGCTTACTGCTACGATAGTGGCGTGAAAGCTGGTTTACTTCAATTAAAACTTCACTGTCCATGTTTTTTTTCAACTATCCATTTATATATTTTTGATAACTATTCAGTGTGTGTTCCTGAATAACGCTTGTTAAGCCCATGGTCACTTATTTTTCTAACTTTGACTTCTTTGTTGCGAGAGTCGCTACGCTCAGACAATCAAAGTCAGAAAAATAAGTGACCACAGGCTTTTTGTAAATAATACGCTGAGCTGAATAGTTACGTTTTTTTAAAAATTAAATTATAGCATGCTTGTATGTTAGTATACACCTCTTTAAAGGCGTATTATACCCATGACCTATGAAAATGCTTGATTTTCATAGAGAAGAAGATCAAAATTATCCAATGACGCAAATTACTCTCACAGCCCATG
>JAIVER010000133.1 GCA_023864145.1 Thiohalomonas sp.
ACCGAGCATTGGAAAATCATTAGATTCTCGAATTAATGATAATTTCCAAGTGTTCGATCCTGCATTTTCAAGTTGATTGGGTATATCTATCTTCTGCAACAGCAATGGCTTTTTCAATATCTACTTGTTTAGTGCTGTAAATAACCCATTCACCAATATTGCGTCTAATACGTGCTTGCCAACGTTTAGAGTTTTTACGTTGAAATAGCACAACAGAGGCATTACAAATAGCTCGTTCAGCTATGTCAATATCGTTTAATTTTGAGGTTTTTTTGGTATTAACTGGCATAACAATACTTTACCTTAATTTTAGCTAAGGAGATAGTAAATGCAATTAGAAAAGTGTGCTAAGAGTGTGCGAAAGTTGAGTGTTTTATGTGAGTATTTTTACTTATTGAAAAATAAGTAAAATTGGTGCCCAGACCTGGAATCGAACCAGGGACACAGGGATTTTCAGTCCCTTGCTCTACCGACTGAGCTATCTGGGCAACGGTGTGGCTTATTCTTTCAACGGCGTGTATTTTGTCGTTTTTGCTGGTTTGTGTCAAGAGAAAAATGAATTAATTTGACAAAAAAACCAGAGTCTGATTTTCCTTGATTTAGAGGATGAATTTAACTCTGGCTCTTAATTCTGGTTTTTATTAATGCTTTTGCTTTTACATTCGTTATTGACTATTTTGGTGCAGTATAGTCATCCGGCTTAGCAGATACTTCGTCACTGAAAAAGAATTTGTCCATTTCTTTTTCTATAAATTTACGATGCTCAGGATCAATAGGGGATAGACGATATTCATTGATCAGCATCGTTTGATGTTGGACCCAGCCAGCCCAAGCTTCTTTGGATACGCTGTCAAAAATGCGTTTACCCCGATCGCCAGGATAAGTGATGCGTTCCAGACCTTCGGCTTCTTTTCCTAGTTTTACACAATTTACCATTCGAGACATAGTTTTACCTTTATTCTTTTTTGTTGCCAGCAGACAGATTTAATCGTCTGTAGTAGTAAGTGGACAATAGATTTGTTATGGGGGTAGGCATTCCTAATTTCAATGGTTTTTGTTTATTGAACCAGTGAAAATAATTGGCGCCATTGATCTGGGATGACAGGTCAATTTCAATGTGTACCGGAGTAATTAACAGGTGAAAGTGGCTGAATGTATGTTTAAATTCTGCCTGAAACTGCATTTTCTTTGTGCTGATGTAGTGCTGTTTATGCAGCCAGTGTTCAATTTCATTTTTAGTGCTGCACTGAGGGAAAGACCATAAGCCGCCCCAGATCCCCTGTTCGGGGCGTTTTTCCAGCAGAAGTTCTCCTGCCGGATTGCTTATCATGAGTAAATAGGCGGTTCTGACGGGATTTACTTTTTTTGGCTTTCTATGAGGATAGTCGTTTGTTTGCTGGTTTAAATGGGCTTCACAGTTGTTCTTAAGAGGGCAGTCAGGGCATTGGGGTTTGCTTCGACTGCAGAGACTTGAACCTAAGTCCATTAATGCCTGATTAAAGTCATCACAGCGTTTTTTGGGGGTGATTTTTTCTACCCGTGCCCAGAGTTCTTTTTGTATTTTTGTATGACCGCTCCATCCCTGAACTCGATAATAACGACAAAGAATACGCTTTACATTACCGTCAAGGATTGCCTGGTGTTGACCATTGGCAAATGACAGAATTGCGCCTGCTGTTGAGCGGCCAATGCCGGGTAATGACTGCAGTCCATCAATGGACTCGGGAAAATCTCCTGAGTGATCCTGATGGATTATTTGTGCTGTTTTATGCAGGTTCCTGGCTCTGGCGTAATAGCCCAGACCTGTCCAGAAATGCAGTACATCATCCTGTGGTGCAGTTGCTAATGTATTGATGTCAGGGAAGTGATCCATGAATCTTAAATAATAGGGGATGACGGTTTTCACCTGTGTTTGCTGAAGCATGATTTCTGAGATCCAGACACGGTAGGCTGTTTTACTAATCTGCCAGGGGAGATCTTTTCGGCCGTATTGGTCAAACCATTGCAGCAGTTGTTTACTAAATGCTTGTTTGGCGAATAAGGTTTTTGTTTGAGTAGTGATAATAATGATCCGGATTCGTTGAGGTGAGGGATATGTGAATAAAAAAAACCGGGAAATCCCGGCTTTTTTATGGTGAGTTCAGGGTGCTGAAATATTAAAAATTAAGCAGTGCTTTGAACTTATCACCAAACTTTTCTTCTAGTTTTTTATTTAATTCTTTGCTAATTTTTTTCTTCACTTCCTGCTCAAGCACTTTGCTTATATTTGCTTCTTCAGAAAGGTTAGAAAATTTACCTTTGATGGTGTATGGGAACTCTTTGCTGGTTAAATCGGCTCCTTGTGATTTCCCATCAATTTTTAAGCTATCAAGTAAAATAACCGTTAAAGTATAGTCCATATACTCTTTGGGTAAGTCTATATAACCTTTTCCCTTGACACTCATCGCCGGTGATTGACTGGCAAGATCATTATTGTGAATAACCCCATTTTTAATAGCGAGTGTCCCTTTTAATTCGGTAAATTTTGTGTTCTTATCCTGGTTATCAGTAGGTGGCGCTGTACCTCTATAGAGAGCTTGTGCTTTTCTTAAGGTGGTTAATATATCTAATTTTTTGATATGACCATCAGTAACCAATAATTTTGCTGTGCCAATACTATTTTTTACCAAACGGTCTTTATCATTACCGCTGCTTGTGATGTTAGCGCTAATGTTAGCGGCTCCGGTAAATTCCTGGCTGCCTGTTGTGTCCTGTAATAAGTCACCGATTTGAACATGTTTTAATTCATTGACGATTTTGAGTTTAGGTGTTTTGCCGCGTGCATCAATATCGGTTTTTAAATTAATTGTGCCCTGGTAAAGATCGGCCTTTAAGGGAGCTAATTGAACCAGTCCGTTATCGCCCTTTAAAACAATAACCACATTACTCATTTTTGCACCACCGGCAATAAATTGGGCAATGGTTAATTTACCGCTAAGGTTTAACTGGCGTAGTGCCTCAACCGGGAATATTGCTGCAGTTGATTGAGTAGTGCCGGCAGCCTTTTTCTTTGCAGCAGATGCTGCTTTTGTCTCAGCTTTAGCAGGTGCGTCTTGCCCCGCAATAGCATAATAATCCAGGTTTAATTGATTGAGTGTTAAATCAAAGGCATAGAATGGTTTGTTAAAATTCTTGATTGAGGCACTGCCTTTTAATGAAGTGTCATCAAGATTGGCTTCAAGAGCACTGATGGTGAGAGCATCCTGGGTGCCGTTAAAGGTGAGTTTCGCATCAGCTGAGTTGAGTGCTTTTGCTTCTTTCATTTTTGGTAAGGGGGCACCTAGCGTGGCGGCCAGTTGTTTAGGTGAAAATGCCTCAATGCTTACCTGAGCGTTAAATTCTGGTGAGCTATCCAGTTTGCTGGCGTGAAATAAACCATTAATAACCATATCAAATGAGGTTAGCTTCATTTTGTTAATATCGAGTACCTGAGTCTTACCATTAAAGTTAATATCAGCGGTTAATGTGGTTTTATTAGCCCCGCCGGGTAATACATCACCGGTTAAATCCAGTGACAGTTCAGTGCCGGGTAGTTGAAACAGCTGCCTGGATACTGAAAGCGTAGGGGAACTCTTGAGAGTAAAATCACCTTTTATGGCAGGGTCACTGATTTGAATATGGGTTGCAACGCTTAGTTTAAATGGCTTGTCTTCTATTAATTCACTGATAGTAATATTGCTTTTTGATAAGCTGACGCTCTGCTTCGCCTGTTCGTCAGTCCAGGTGATAAGGCCATCGGAGATGCTGAGTCCGGCAACGCTGATGGCTGGCATTGCTGCTTTATCTGCTGTTGTGTCTGCAGCTGGTTTTTCGGTTTTAGCAGGAGCAGCTTCTTGCTCTCCGGAAAGATCGCTCCAGTTGGTGACACCCTGTTTGTTTTTTACCAGGTTTAATTCCATGCCGACTAATTTGATTTCAGCAATATCCAGACGATTATCGGTTAATAAGGGCATGATGGCTACATATAAAGAAGCACTCTGCATGCGGGCAAATGCCTTATCGGCGAAGCCTTTGGCATTACTCAGTTCTATTTCCCCCAGCTCCAGAGAAACGGATAAGGGCAGGGAAATAGAGAGATCAATGTCACCCTCTATGGTTAAAGTTCGTCCTGTTTTATCTAATACTTGCTGAGCAATTTCATCTTTATAGTCATTAGGGTCAACCAGAATAGGGATCAAGATGCCTGCAAGCACAACGATAAGAAGGAGTGAAGCTACGATCCAAAGGAATATTTTGAGCAATTTTGTCATTTATTTTTACCAGTTTGGGTAAGGATTTAAGATAATAAGGTTCAGACCATAAGTGATGTAAGTTTATATTAAAATATAATCAGTGAAGTATAGCAACTCATGGTGAACAAATGTGTGCATATTACTTATAAATATGATTAATTTCTTTTTTAAACAGCTCAAACACTTTAGCACGCTTTACTTTAAGTGTCGGTGTTAAAATATCATTGTCTACCGTCCAGGGGTCAAGTGTTAAAATGACCTTGCGTATTTTTGCGTAGCCGGGAAATTCATGTAGTACGTCTCTTAAATGCTGCACGATTTGACTGTTGACTGCTTTGTTGTGGAGATTGTCTTTATCAAAGGGATCCAGTTTATTTTGTTCAGCGATGTGTACCCATTCTTCGGAGTTTAAAACAAGTATCGCACTTAAATAAGGCTGTCCTTCACACAATAATAAAGCCTGATCAAATTTAGGATCAATAACAATCGTATTTTCAATATCGGTGGGAGGAATTTTTTCACCATTGGACATGATTAAAATGGGACAGCTTAACCCCGCTTTACAGTTTTCTGAGCTCAGCAATAAAAAAGGAAGTCATCAAACCCGTGTTCTGAGATAATATTGTTACCAGACAATTTATC
>JAIVER010000134.1 GCA_023864145.1 Thiohalomonas sp.
ATTAATGAGTTTTTTGATGAAATTTTACCGAGCATTGGAAAATCATTAGATTCTCGAATTAATGATAATTTTCAAGTTGATTGGGTATATATTAAACAAAATTAAGGAAATATTATGGCTACTGTTGATGTCACAGCAGATAATTTTAATGAAATCATTACCGATAACGAATTTGTTATTGTTGATTTTTGGGCACCATGGTGCGGACCTTGTAAAGGTTTTGCTCCTGTTTATGAAAAATTATCGGAAAAATACCCGGATCTTGTATTTGCTAAGGTCAATACAGAAAATCAGCAACAGCTGGCAGGTGAGTTTCAAATTCGTTCCATCCCTACATTAATGATTTTCCGTGAACAGATTATCCTGTTTTCACAGCCGGGTACTCTGCATGGCTCGCAATTAGAGCAGGTTATTGAGCAGTCTAAAGGTCTGGATATGGAAGAAGTGAAAAAAGACATTGAAAAACAACAGCCAGAAGAAGCAGGTCAACAATAAATAGATTATTCTGCATACTGAAACTCCCGCATGGCTAGTACTAATTGCTTGCAGTAAATGTGGGAGTACTACTTTATAAATTTTTGGGGCTCGTTAATGAAGTATCATGCTGAACAATTTAAGCATGACCAGGCTGAAAAAATTGGTATTTTACTTGTTAATCTGGGTTCTCCAGATGCCCAGGATGCGGGCTCTATCAGGCGTTTTCTAAGAGAATTTTTGTCTGATCAACGTGTGATAGAAATGCCGAAGTTCATCTGGCAACTGATACTGAATTTTTTTATTCTGCCTTTTCGCCCTAAGAAGTTGGTTCCTCTGTATCAATCAATCTGGACAGCAGAAGGTTCTCCTCTGGTATCGATTGCCGAAAAACAAAAAGATAAATTAGTAGCCTTATTTGCAAAGAAAGGTAATGCTAACTTAAGTTTTGCTCTTGCTATGTGTTACGGCAATCCTGATATCGCATCAGCAATTCGTCAATTCGCACGTGATAATGTTCATCAAGTGCTGGTGTTTCCCACTTATGCTCAATATTCAGGCAGTACTACGGGCTCAATTTTTGATGCAGTCAGTGGCGAATTGCGCCAATGGCGCTGGATCCCGGAACTGCGCTTTATCAATAGCTACCATGATCAAACACAGCATATTCAAGCCCTGGCAGACTCGGTTCAGACGTATTGGCAGTCACACAAAAAGGGCAAGAAATTAATCATGTCTTTTCATGGTCTACCCAAAGTTTATCTTTTAAAAGGTGATCCGTATTTTTGCCAGTGCCATAAAACAGCTCGTCTATTGGCAGAAAAACTGCAGCTGGATGAAAGCCAGTGGATGATTACATTTCAATCCCGTTTTGGCAAACAGGAATGGTTAAAACCTTATACCAGCGAAACATTAGAAAATCTGGCACAGCAGGGGATTTATGAAGTCGATGTGGTTTGTCCCGGATTTGCCATTGATTGTCTGGAAACACTGGAAGAAATAGCGGTAGAAAACCGGGAGGTATTTCTTAACGCGGGTGGTCAGCAATACCAGTATATCCCAGCTCTTAATGATTCAGATGAAAATATCGAAGCCATGGCTGATCTGATTGAGCTGCATATACAGGGGTGGCAGGTAGTGTCGAATCCAGAAGAATTAACAGATAGAAAAAAGAGAAAAGAAGAAGCAAGCCAATAAGTTTGTATGTTGCTAAGCAAAAGTAAAAGCAAGAGAACAAATCCACCTGTCAACTTACAAACATAGCAACTTACCAACCTGGCAACTCTTACCCAATCAATCCCTCAAATGGCTGTACATCAACCATTTCACCGGCTTCAATGCTGCCAATTTCTGCCGGAATTACCATAAAGCAATTGGCTCGGCTCATTGATGTCAGTACGTGAGACGCCTGAGCTCCGGCATTTCTGACCATGAGTTTACCGTTATCTGACTGTTCTAAAATACCGCGTTGAAAGTCAGTACGTCCGGGGCGTTTTTTCAGTAATTCAGTGGTTTTAGCCTTGATCATTAAAGGTAAAACAATGTCCTGACCTTTCATGCGCTTTAATGCCGGCTGTACGAATTGATAAAAAGTTGCGATGACAGAGACGGGATTTCCGGGTAAGCCAAAAAATAAACTGTCACCAATAGAACCAAATGCCAGAGGCTTACCGGGCTTCATGGCGATTTTCCAAAAATTAATCTGCCCGAGTTTTTCCAGTGTTTCTTTGACAAAATCAGCTTCACCTACAGAAACAGCACCAGAAGTAATGACCGCATCGGCAACATTGGCTGCAGTCTTAAATGCTTCTTCAATGGCACTGCGATCATCAGGGATAACGCCCATATCAATTAATTCAATATCCAGATTTTTTAATAAGCCATAGAGTGAATAGCGATTAGAATCATAAATATCCCCTTCACCTAATGTTTCACCAATAGAACGCAGCTCGTCACCTGTAGAGAAAAAGGCGACCCGAAGTTTTCGTGTCGCCTTAACTTCTGCGATACCCTGAGTTGCCAGAAAGGCTAAATCAGTGGGTGATAATTTTTTTCCTCGGGCTAAAAAAGTCTGACCTGTGGTGAGATCATCACCTGCTTTTCTGACATTGGCAAAAGCCTTGGGAATGGTGGTAATTTTGACGGTATTTTCATCCGGTGTTTCAGTATGCTCCTGAATCACGACTGTATCAACACCCTCAGGTACCTGAGCACCGGTCATAATACGAATGGCTTCACCAGAGGCAATTTTGCCAAAATAAGGATGGCCGGCAAAGGATTGTCCGGCAATGCGTAATGTCAAAGAAGATTGACCAGCAATATCATTGAGTTCTTTACTGGAGAAGGCGTAGCCGTCCATACCGGAATTATCAAACGGCGGGCTGTCAAATGTGGCAGTGACATCTTTAGCTAAAATACGATTCAAAGCCTGACGTAAGTCAACCTGTTCTATACCATCAATGGCTTTAATATCACTAATAATTCGTTTCTGTACTTCGCTGACGCTGAGAAATTGATTGTCATTTTGGCTCATTTTTCTTTAAATCCTGTAAAAGTCCGGTAATAAAAGTGGTTATTTCAGAAATATTGTTAATATATAATAATGGGCATTGCAGCTCATCGGGATATTCATCTTGAAAGTGTTCATGATCAGTTGCTATGGCAATAATATTGGGATCGTGCGGATACATTAATGGTTTATTAAGGCTGGGGCGATGTAATTCAATTTTACTAATCTTCTCGTGCTTGAAGCCTTCAACCAGAATTAAATCGGTTTTTTTTCGATTCAGATGAGGTAATAACTCAAACAAATCAGGCTCAGCAATCTGCTCCTGAGGCGCCAGTTCAACCATTAATGCCCAGCGCTTTGCAGAGGCAAGCAGCATCTGCTCTGCCCCTGCTTTACGCAGGCGATAGCTGTCTTTACCCGGTTTATCAATATCAAACTTTTCATGATGGGTATGTTTTACCATAGCAACACGAATATTGGCTTGATTTAGCTCAGGGATTAATTGTTCTAATAAGCTGGTTTTGCCTGTACCGCTAAAAGCGGCAAAGCCCAGTAAAGGGATGTTGTGGTAGCGTGTCAATGAAATCATCGGCAAATTATATCATAATAATAAACGCTATTAGTGTATTATGAATAGTTAAATGATCAAGATAACTTAGTGGAAAAATGAAAAAACTCAATTATCAGGATGTCAGCATCATCCAAAAGAAAACCGGTTATAACGGCTTTTTCAGCATTAACCAATATACCTTACAACATGGATTGTTTGGCGGTGGACAAAGCCGGGAACTCACACGGGTTTGTTTTGAACGAGGCCATGCTGTTGGCGTTATTGCCTATGATCCATGGCAGGATAATATCGTATTGCTGGAGCAATTTCGCATTGGTGCTTTTGTGAATATGAATGAGCAGATAAATAATGAAATGGATCCGTCACAAAGCCCCTGGTTATTAGAGATCATTGCCGGTATTGTTGAACCTGGAGAATCTCAAATAGAAGTTGCCCACCGTGAAGCTGAGGAAGAAGCCGGGCTTAAGCTATTAGCTTTGGAAGCAATCGGTGATTTTTATTGCAGCCCAGGCGGTACATCAGAAACTATTCAATTATATTGTGCCTGTGTGAATAGCGAAGGTGCAGGAGGGATCCATGGTTTAGATGAAGAAGGTGAAGATATTCAGGTGCGGGTTGTGTCTTTTGCTGATGCTGTGCAATTACTTGAAAATGGACATTTAAATAATGCCAGTGCAATGATAGCCATGCAATGGCTGATGTTGCATCAGGAGATGTTGCGTGATAAATGGCAAAATCTAATTTTATGAAGTGCGCCTATAAAGATTACTGCCAGCAGGACGCTAAAGAGAATAAGCCGGAGTTATTTACAGGAATATTTACTTATGTAAGATTTATCAATTTTAGGAATTGCCCGAATGGGCATGCAGACTGGTTTGGATGGGCTAAAGCGCAATGCCTTAAATCTGCCTAGTAAAGAGGCAATGGCAGCTCAAGGTGCTCCGGTCAAGGAGCTCGTTGAAATGAAAATGAATCAATACCAGGTGCTTGCTTCTGGTAAAGTGATTGAAACCGTTGATGAAATACTGGGTTCGCTTTTTAGACAAAAAAACCTGAAATATACCATGCCCAAGGCTTGAGCCCTGGTGTGTTTGGAGATACATCAGTATATTAAGTCCAACGACAATACCCCAGTCATTTCCCAATCTTACATCGGTCAAATAATCTGAACAATTCTTGCCTGATTCTTAACCTGAATCTCAATAAAGCGCAGACCTCAACTTTTATCTATGTACTGCTTCAAAATACTATTCTATCTCGATCTATCTGTTATATACCCAATCAACTTGAAAATGCAGGATCGAACACTTGGAAATTATCATTAATTCGAGAATCTAATGATTTTCCAATGCTCGGTA
>JAIVER010000135.1 GCA_023864145.1 Thiohalomonas sp.
GTATTTGTATAAACACACCTCAAATCAGCTTGTTATAAATAATTTGTTAAAGAACATTTGAAAAAAACAGGTCACTCAAGGGTGAGCTGTCGCTCTAAACTTTAGATAATTATCAATCAATCCATTTAATAGAACAGCCCATACTGGGAATCTGCTCAGTCGGTCCTTTCCCCGTGTTACCAACCTGCTTCATTGCATCAAATAAATCCCTTTTTACATCTCCTACTGCTGTTTCTTTACGTGACGCATCTAATCTGCCTCGATATTGTAATTTCAGTTCAATATTATAGCCAAAAAAATCCGGCCTACAGACGGCCCCATACTGTTTAGCCACCTCTTGAGATCTATCTAATAAATAAGGAAAAGAAAAATCAAACTGTTGCGAAATTTCTTTCATCCTGGCAGGTGACTATTCGGTATATTGCCTGGCATCATTTGACATGATAGCCACACTATTATTATCCAACGCCTTTAATTCAGCCGTATCTCGTACCAGGCGCTCAAGGATTGCTTTGACATAAGGAGAATAATTACAAATAAACATCACCAGTAAGCCCTTTTCAGCGCAGCATTTCTGTAAATTCCAAATTTTCCCATCAACATCCGGCAGAGAAAAATCAATTGCATTACCATCAAAATCACAAACAGGGGTTTCAAGACTGACCATTTATTTCACCTTTTTACTGTCAAAATGTTTAAAAACCTCTATTTTAAACGGACTTATCACTAAAAAGTATGAATTTTTTTCAATCTGAGACAACAATTTCTTTAAAATATTTAAAGTTAGTTAAATAAGGTCTAAACTTATCGCTTAATAATTAGCTAAACAACAGGAATTCTTATGGCCAATAGCCACCTATTTACTTCTGAATCTGTATCTGAAGGACATCCGGATAAAATTGCCGATCAAATATCTGATGCGGTTCTTGATGCCATTTTAACCGATGACAAAAATGCCCGGGTTGCCTGTGAAACCATGATCAACACCGGTATGGTGCTTATCGCCGGTGAAATCACCACTTCTTCCTATGTTGATATGCAGCAAGTCGTGCGCGATACCATAAAGGAAATTGGTTATAACCATTCTGATATGGGCTTTGATTATCGATCCTGTGCCGTACTCACTTCTATAGACAAGCAATCTGCTGATATCGCCATGGGCGTTGATGAAACAGATGCTCATGCACAAGGTGCTGGTGATCAAGGTCTGATGTTTGGTTATGCCAGTCATGAAACAGACGTATTAATGCCTGCCCCTATTACCTACGCACATCAATTAGTCAAACGTCAGGCCCATGTAAGAAAAACCGGTCTGCTTAGCTGGCTGCGCCCTGATGCCAAAAGTCAGGTGACTTTTCGCTATGAAAATGATCAGCCCGTAGGTATTGATGCAGTGGTACTATCCACTCAGCATGATCCTGATGTCAATATTGAAATTCTGCGTGAAGCGGTGATGGATGAGATTATTAAGCCTATACTGCCGCAAAAATGGTTAACCAAAGACACTAAGTATCATATCAATCCAACTGGCCGCTTTGTTATTGGCGGACCTGTGGGTGACTGCGGATTAACAGGCCGCAAGATCATTGTTGATACTTATGGTGGTATGGCACGCCATGGCGGTGGTGCTTTTTCGGGTAAAGATCCTTCTAAGGTTGACCGTAGTGGCGCTTATGCTGGTCGCTATCTGGCAAAAAACATTGTTGCTGCAGGTCTGGCCGATCGCTGTGAAATCCAGGTATCTTATGCTATTGGTGTATCAGAGACGACTTCCATTTCACTGAATACCTTTGGTACAGCAAAGGTCACTGATGAAAAACTGCTGGGGCTGATTAATGAACACTTTGACTTACGTGCCGGCGGCTTAGTTAAGATGCTGGATCTGCTTCGCCCTATTTATCATGCAACTGCGGCTTATGGACACTTTGGTCGTGAAGAAGCTGAATTCACCTGGGAAAAAACCGACAAGGCTGTAGCATTAAAATCAGCAGCCGGCCTTTAGGAATTTATTCCTAAGAAACCCTTATCCTGGTGGCTAACACTGAATTGATAAAAAACAAATAGAAATAAAGTTTAAGGATCAAAAATGAGTACATTTACAGATTATAAAATAGCCGATATGACTCTCGCAGAATGGGGACGTAAAGAAATCGCTATGGCCGAAGTTGAAATGCCGGGGCTAATGGCTTTAAGAGAAGAATATAAAGGACAAAACCGACTGGCAGGTTGTCGTATTATGGGTAGCATCCATATGACAATTCAAACAGCGGTATTAATTGAAACTTTAGTTAATTTAGGAGCCCAGGTACGTTGGGTTTCCTGTAATATTTTCTCTACTCAGGATCATGCAGCAGCAGCAATTGCCGCTCAGAATATTCCTGTATTTGCCTGGAAAGGTGAAACGATTGAAGAGTATTGGTGGTGTACAGAGCAAGCATTATTATGGCCCGATGGTGAATTACCCAATATGATTTTAGATGATGGCGGTGATCCAACCTTATTAGTGCATAAAGGCGTAGAGTTTGAGAAGGCAGGTGCCATACCAGAGACTAAAGCAAATGATAATGAAGAATATAAAGCAATTTTAGATGTATTACGTCGTACTATTGAGCCTGGCTCAAGTACCTGGCAAGATATTGCAGGCAGCGTTAAAGGCGTCACTGAAGAAACGACAACAGGCGTACATCGTCTTTATGAAATGCAGGAAAAAGGTGAATTATTATTTCCTGCAATGAATGTTAATGACTCTGCCACTAAATCTAAATTTGATAATCTCTATGGCTGTCGTGAATCATTAATTGATAGTATTAAGCGTGCCACCGATGTCATGATTGCCGCTAAAATTTGTCTTGTTCTTGGTTATGGTGATGTAGGAAAAGGCTGTGCTCAGGCCTTTCGCGGCATGGGTGCAACAGTATGGGTAACAGAAATCGATCCTATTTGTGCATTACAGGCAGCGATGGAAGGCTATCGTGTTGTCGATATGAATGAAGTTGCACCCATGGGTGATATTTTTGTCACCACAACAGGCAATGTGAACGTCATTAACCACGACCACATGCAGGCAATGAAAAATGAAGCCATTGTGTGTAATATCGGGCACTTTGATTCTGAAATTGATATTGCTTCTTTAGAAAAATACCAATGGGAAGAAATTAAACCTCAGGTTGATCACGTTATTTTCCCTGATGGCAAAAAGATTATTATTTTAGCAAAAGGGCGCTTAGTGAATCTTGGCTGTGCTACGGGGCACCCCAGCTTTGTCATGTCTGCATCATTCACCAATCAGGTGATGGCTCAGATTGAATTTTTTACTAATGCTGATGCTTATGAAAATAAAGTGTATATCTTACCTAAAATATTAGATGAAAAAGTAGCTCATTTACACCTGATGAAAATCGGTGCTAAATTGACGCTGCTTTCTAAAGAGCAGGCTGATTATATTAACGTTCCTCAGGAAGGCCCTTATAAGGCTGAGCACTATCGTTACTAAAAGCGCGTTACTATAAGCAGCGTTATTAAGAGCTATATTATTAAAAGATCACAGCTAATATGAAAATACATCAACCGATAAGTTTTGAGTTTTTTCCGACAAAAACTGCTGAAGGTGCTGCCAAACTTGCACTTGTGCGAGATAAATTAAGTGTCTTAAAGCCACTTTATTATTCAGTGACTTATGGTGCCGGCGGCAGTACTCAGGAAGGTACCATTAATACCGTGACCACTATTAAGGAAGCAGGCTATTCAGGCGCACCTCACCTCTCCTGTATCGGTTCTACCCGTGAAGGTATTCAGGAAATTCTTAATACATTTAAGACGATCGGCATTGATAGAATTGTTGCCCTGAGGGGTGATTTGCCATCAGGTCATCGTGATGTAAGTGAGTTTCGTTATGCCAATGAATTAGTTGAGTTTATTCGCAGCGAAACGGGTGATCATTTTCATATTGAAGTGGCGGCCTATCCTGAACTCCATCCTCAGGCTAAAAATGCACAAATCGATCTTGATAACTTTGTTAGAAAAATGGATGCCGGTGCCGATAGCGCTATTACACAATATTTTTTCAATATTGATGCCTATCTGTATTTTATCGATAGTTGTGAAAAAGCCGCTATGGATAAACCCATAGTGCCAGGCATTATGCCGATTACTAACTATTCTCGTCTGGCAGGCTTCTCTGATATGTGCGGGGCGGAAATTCCACGCTGGTTAGCTAAGCGTCTGGAAGGCTATGGCGATGATATTGATTCAATTAAGGCACTGGGACTTGAAGTCATTTCCAATCTTTGCGAACAATTGTTAACAGCCGGAGCACCTGGTTTACATTTTTACACTTTGAATCAAAGTAAAACTACGCTGGAAATTTGTCATAATCTGGGAATTAAGTAGGGCGTTCGGATAAGTGCTGCTTAAAACGATTGCGAGGTAGATTGCTGCATTTAAATAGGGACGCTTGAATACAATCATTCCCGAGCACCCCCTTTAACCTAAAATCAGCTTTATTCCTACTGAAATTGTCACCACTTCAAAAACACGTTTAATCCAGCGGTTATTGGCAACAATCGCTAAATGAGCACCGGTATACCCCCCAGAAGTGAACCGATCAATAATGCCGGCAGCCAATCCCATTGGATGGGATGGTACTGAGCATTCCAAGAGTTAAAGCTCCCGTGCCATTCCAAAAAACACCGACTAAAATAAGGGTATAAGCCTCCGCAGTTTTATAATCAAAGCCAAACCAGCGAACTAACCATAAAGTCACAAATAATCCCGTACCAGAGGTTAGAGAGCCATTAACCTAGTTTAATCAGTTAAAAATAGGCTAAAATCACAAGTATTTGAAAAACAAGGATGAAATGATGGTTTTGCCACCCAAATCTGATCACCCAACGGGTGATCAGGCTT
>JAIVER010000136.1 GCA_023864145.1 Thiohalomonas sp.
ACCTCAAATCAGCTTGTTACAAATAATTTGTTAAAGAACATTTGAAAAAAACAGGTCACTCAAGGGTGAGCTGTCGCTCTAAACTTTAGTTCATTTAACTAACAGCATAATTATTTATTTCAAACATGATTCTTTTATTCCTTCATTAAAGACAAATACAGTTCGTCATATTTTTTGCCCATTTGTGTACCTGTAAACAGTGTTTCAAACCTTTTTCTGGCAGCAAGCCCCATCATCGTTGCACGTTCTTCATCGTAATACAGTGTATCCATTGCTTCTCTAAAGGCTTTTACATTACCTGGAAGGACTTGCAAGCCTGTTTTATTATGAATATTAACATAACTCATACCAGAGCCGATTTCGACAGAGATTAATGGTTTGGCAAACATAGCACCTTCTAATAAAGTCACACCAAAGGCTTCTGTTCTCAGATACGAGGGAAAAACCACAGCGCGACATAGCGATAACAAGGCCACCTTGTCGAGGTCATCTAAATAGCCAAGAAATACAATATTATCAATCCCCTCTTTCTCAGTCTGCTCATTTAATTCCTCTTCAATAGGCCCTGCACCAACAATGACGATTTTATAATCCGCTTTTCTGGCCGCTTCAATAAGAATGTGCAGACCTTTGTAATACCTTAAGACACCGACAAAAAGAAAAAAAGGACTGTTAATTTCTTCACACCACTTCTTTTGCTTCTCAGCATCAACCGCAGGGTAATTATCTTCGTCTAGACCAATAGGTATAATATCAACTTTTTGATTATATTCTTGCAGAACATCACTGGTTTGAAAATAATTGGGAGAAGTAGCCACAATACGATCAACGCTGGATAAAAATCGCCTTTTTAATGGCCTATAAAGCTTTAAAAGGCATTTTTGTCTGACAATATCAGAATGATAAGTCACTACTGTTTTTTTATTTTTGCCATAAAGCAAGTGCAGGATATCGCCAAATGGCCAGGGAAAGTGATAATTAATAATATCAGCCCACTCAACCAATTCTCTATAAACCTCTAAGCCTCTAAAAGCAAAACTACAAGACGCTAACTCAAAAGACAAGGGCACACGATAAACAGGGTTCCCATCTACTTCGACCTTATCAGGCTCATTAATTTTGTTACTAATAGAGAAGACACGAATCTGAGCAGAAGTCACATTAATACTAATTTGTCGTATGACTTCTTCAAGCCCACCCTGAGAATCAGGGAAGAACGTCCTATAGACATGCAGCACTTTTATCATAAAAAACTATTCATTATTCAGCAACACATTCATTTGTTCAAAAAATAACCCGGGGTGGTAGTTTTTTGCATTGTCCAGACACGCATTTTTCAAACTCAAGGCTCTCTGCGGTGTCATCCATTCCGTTGCTTTAATTATAGCATCGATTAAATATTTGTTCTCAATTACCTTATTTTTTTTCAGGTTGTTATTGATTAACTCTGGCTCTATAAAATAACCCGTTTCACCGTGTTTGACGGTTTCTAACAAGGCTCCTTGTGCAAGAGCAATAACCGGTTTTCCAGAGGCTTGTGACTCGACTGGTGACAAACCAAAATCTTCATCTTTTGCAATATAAACAGAGGCAATGGCATTGCCTAATAATTGCACTAATTCAGCTTCACTACACCAGCCCGTAAAAGAAATATTAGGCGCTGAAACAGCCAGTTGTTTTAATCGCTCATAATCACTGCCACCCGAGGCAATGAGTAATTTTTGATCCGGCATTTGTTTAAACGCTTCAATAATTTTATCAACCTGTTTATAAGGCTCTAAACGAGCCAACGACAGATAATAATCGCCCTGGCCTAGCCACTTAAAACGGTCAATATTCACCGGTGGGTTAATCACAATTGAATCTATATTTAAATAGTGTTTCAATCGTTTTTGCACATTAATAGAATTGGCAATCACTTTATCCATTTGCTGAAGTGATTGCTCATATTGCGGCTGATACCAGGCAGAAAAACCTTGTAATAACAATCGGCCAATCGCATTAAGCTTTTGCTGATAGTAATCTTTTAAATCATACAAATATCTTGGTGGCGTATGACAATAATAAAAATTATTACCACAAGAACGTTGCTTGATAGCCAATGGTGCATAGAGACCACTATAAATAATCTGCTCAAACTGATTAATATAAGATTGGCTTTGTTTGAAGCTATAAATTGTTTTTAGAATTCTTAGCGGTGCAATAGAAGAAAAAGACTGTAATGTCTGAATATTTTGCATCGCAGGCAAAGATAAATCAAAATTTTCTGGATTGATAGAAGAGACAAGTAATTGAGAGCCATCAGCTTGTTGAGAGCCATCATAATATTCAGACAGCATGAGAGCAACTTGTTCTGCTCCGCCTTGCACCTGAAGATAGTCATATAAAATTCCCTTTTTCAATAAAGTATCCATCGTTTATTCATTACACTCTCCATAACTCATAGCTTAAGATGCTGTTGATAGTTGTTCCTTTTTCCAGTTAAAGTCTTTAAAAATCAATGCAAAGACTTTTAATGCTTGATTGTACTGTCCCCGTCTTAAACGATTTAATACAGCTAAGACAATTCCAAAGTATAAGCCTGACTTATTAAAACCAAACTTTCTCGCAAACACTTTTCTATTTTGAATTTGAAGTAAATCAATAAAGTGCTTTTGATCATAATTACCCTTGCTTACATTTGAGGCTGCACCTTCTTTATGATAGACAATAGAATCTAAACTCACCGCAAGAGAAAAACCCTCATTTTTAACTCGCAACGAATAGTCAACATCCTCATAATATAAAAAATACTCCTCACTTAATAAGCCAACCGATTTAATGCAATTTTTATTGATCAGTATTGAAGCTCCGACAATATAATCAAGGCGAGTTAACTTTGTTGCGCAAGTAATATGCTTTGTTGTTGAAAAAAAAGGATTAATTGTTCCCCCGAGAGACTGCACCTTGTTTTTGTCAGAATAATCTAAAATTTGAGAACCACAGACACCGATTAATGGATTATTCTGGATTGTCTCTATCATCGGTGAAAGTGTTTCAGGTGTGACAATCGTATCATTATTCAACAACCAGATATAATCATAATTTTCTTTTTGCAACACCTCTTTTAACGCGGTGTTACAACCACCAGAAAAACCACTATTTTTATTATTTTCAATTAATTCAATATTAGAAAATTGCTCAATATATGATTTTAATATGTAACATTGCTCTAACACCGAGTGGTTATCAACAACAATAACCTTCATTTCAGTATTTACAATTGTCATTAACGATGTCAAACATTCAATGCTATCATCTGAATTATTATAATTAACCAAAATAACATAAATCATCAATGGATACCTAAATCAGTTATTCCAGTTCATTATTCTTTGGCATAAAAGCAAGCCGGCCCAAAAACATAAAGTATGGGACAAAACCTTGTCTTTTCAGACCACAGCTAATAACATTCATAAGAGGTTTATAAGCATTATGGGATAATAATGTAGAATAAATCTCAGTTAGTTTTAATGCTTTTGAAACATCATAATTATTCGCATCCAGTAACCGCTTATGTAATTCACCCGCCTGACGAATGGTGGCCTTAAAACCTTCCTTGTTCTCAGCCCAATGAGATATGAAGCCATAATCAAATGGATTGATGATAGACCAAAACCCTGCGGCCCCTACTGTATTTGATGAATGCTGCCGATAACTCACTAATGGCTTATTGATATAATGTATTTTTCCTACAGCAGACGTACAAAGCGCCAGCCACCAGTCATGCATAATAATTTCTTTGGGGAATGGGCAGGCCAAACTGAGCAGGTGTTGATTAACCAATACGGCACAGCCAGTCACATAATTTTGTACCAATAAAGTTTTTAATGGTTCTTTCTGTTCATTCTTAAAACTTTGATAATCCATAAAAGAGTTGTGGATGGTTGTATTATTTTCATCCACAACAAAAAGATCTGAATACATTAAAACAGGTTGGGGTTTTTTGTCACCCTCAAAATCAATCATCTGATTAAGAAATATATTAACTTTATCTTTAACCCAGACATCATCTTGATCTGAAAAAAAATAATAATCATAACCTCTCTTTAAAGCTTCAAGACACAATAGGTTAAAATTATTGGCCGCAGAACCAGAAGAGCCTTTATCATCAATCAACAATTCCAGACGTTTATCTAAGGCTAAATATTTTTTTATAATTGACAATGTATCATCAATCGAACCATCATCTCTTATTAATAAAGTCCAATTTTCAAAAGTTTGACTGACTATGCTTTCTATTTGTTCAGACAGATACTTTTCACCATTAAAAGTGGTCATTAAAATGACCACTTTTTTATTGACTTGAGCTTCTTGAATATTATTTGTCATGTAAATACGCACCTGAGCAGTGACTCCCTATAGGGTATAGGCATATTGGCCACCTAATTAGAGGTGACATAATAACAACAGGAAGAAGACCGACATTGATAATGTCCATTGATATTTCACCCTT
Source organism: Thiohalomonas sp. (assembly GCA_023864145.1). Taxonomy (GTDB): domain Bacteria; phylum Pseudomonadota; class Gammaproteobacteria; order GRL18; family GRL18; genus GRL18. The sequence goes on from JAIVER010000136.1 coordinate 4,496, forward strand.
AATGCAGGTAAAAAATGCTATTTAAATATAAAATACTTTCCTATAAAGAGACCATAGTGTTGTGGTCTAATGGAACCGTACACTTTAATAAGAGATAATAACAATCAGTTATTGAGGTGCAAGAATGGGACAGAAAAGAACATACAAACAATATTCCAAAGAATTTAAAGAAGAAGCACTAGCTTTGGTCAGAGAGCAAGGCTACTCAGTTCCAGATGCGCCTAAATCACTGGGAATAGCCAGTAATATCCTGTATCGCTGGAAAGAAAAACTATACCCATGACCTATGAAAATACTTGATTTTCATAGGTCATGAGTATATATGGTATCAGGACTTAATAAATGGTTGCACCAAAATAAGTTCAGTTATAAGAAACCAAAAGGTTTACCTTATAAGGCTGACACAG
>JAIVER010000137.1 GCA_023864145.1 Thiohalomonas sp.
ACGAAGTGATTCAATAAAATCCATCATGGAGACTGCATTGACCGTATCATATTGTGAACTGACCGTGTTCGCTAACTGACCCAATTGGATGGCACCAGCAATGTTCAGTCGTGTCCTGCTTCCTGTGGTTTTGATTGGTTTATCCGTTCCTATTCTTATCCAGCCAGAAGTAATTTTTGTCGCTTGTGTGGGGTGAACCGCGTCCATAAAATAAATCGACTCATCAACCGCTATTTTCTTTTTTAACTCCTCGTAGGCTCGGATGAACTCAGCTTGTTTTTCTGTGTCACCCTTATAAGGTAAACCTTTTGGTTTCTTATAACTGAACTTATTTTGGTGCAACCATTTATTAAGTCCTGATATCGTATATACCCATCAACTGTATTTAGGTAGAGTTGAAATTTATTTCTTATTCTACCTTATCCTGTATTAGAATTTCACTTAAACTTAAACTTAAACTACTGATATAAGCTAACGACAAGGGAGTGAATAACTGATGATAGAAAAAATCAGTTAAAATCAGCTGCTCTATATCGACTATAAACATTCTATGTACTATATTAAGCCTAATACACGATATTTGAGATTAATTATTAATAATTTCTAATTAATACAAATCATCAATTAATCATCTAAAATTAAAAGGTAATTTTATGTTAGCTCTTCTTGAAAAAGTGGCCATTATATATTCTCTTGCGACTTTATTTGCTATTGAACTGATATACCAAACCATAAAAGTACTCATCACAGGTACCCGCTATTTTTTTATCGCTTTAAAAAAGAGACTTCCCAATCATTCTTCGAATTGTTATCTGACTTTATTATGCTTATAATCGACTTTTGCAGGCACTGATTGAAGGTTTGAGCATTGGCTGGAACAAAGCCCTGACTATTTCCAGTGAATTTAATCATGATACTCGACAATAATCACAAAACAAGGAACTTTTAGTATCTATCAGTTACGTTTTTTTACACTGCTGGCAGCTTGCTTATTCTTAAGCGCCTGTATTGAACCGCCAACACTATTGGAACGTATTAAAAAAAATGGCGAACTAAAAGTACTGACACGAAATTCTCCTGGTATTTATTATGAAGGCCCCTTTGGTCCTGCTGGATTTGAGTATGATTTACTTAAACGTTTCAGTGATTCTCTTGGCGTTAAACTGACCATTATTATTGAACCCAATTCTAAAGAACTGCTCAATAAACTAGCACTTCATAATGGTCATTTTGCCGCAGCAAAATTAACCATTACTCCTCAAAGACAACAACGCTATCTATTTACCCAGCCCTACCACAAAATTTCTCTAAAACTAGTCTATCATTCTGCTACCAGGCGACCTAAAAAATTAAAGGATATTGAAAACCTGTCTATTGAAATTTCAGCCGATGATAGTCTTGATGATGATTTAAAAACACTGAAAAAAAGTCTGCACAAACTAAACTGGCAAGTCAACCAGGAAGCATCACCAGAAGATTTAATGGTATTGGTAAATGAAAGACTTATTGATTTTACTATTGTCAGCTCTGATGAAATCAAGCTTAACCGGTATTTTTACCCTGAACTCAGAGTTGCTTTTGATATTAGTAAAGAAAAACAAATTGGCTGGGCATTTGCTCAATCAGATGATACATCACTTTATGATGAAGCAAATAAATTCTTAGCTCAACAAAAAAAAAGCGGGCAAATGCAACACCTTATTGATCAGCATTTTGGGCACATTCAATCATTTGATTATGTCGACACCCGGATATACAAACGCCATATTATAACCCGCCTGCCAAAGTACAGGCACTGCTTTGAGAAAGCAGGTAAGGATAATCATATCGAATGGATACTACTCGCCGCTATGGCTTATCAGGAGTCTCACTGGAATAAAGACGCTAAATCACCAACCGGTGTCCGCGGCCTGATGATGCTCACAAGAGACACTGCAAAAGATATTGGTGTCAATAACCGCATAGAACCCCATCAGAGTATTTTCGGCGGTGCTTATTATTATGCAAAATTATTAAAAAAAATACCTGACAAAGTCATCGGTATTGATCGACTATTCTTTGCCCTGGCCTCTTACAACCTCGGCTATTGGCATGTGCGTGATGCAATGACACTCACAAAAAAAAGTGGTCAGGATCAGAACAAATGGGTTAATTTAAAAAAAACATTACCGCTATTAAGACAAAAGAAATGGCATAAACAAACACATTATGGCTACGCTCGCGGCGATGAGGCAGTAAAATACGTTGATAAGATACGTTCTTATTATGATATTTTACAGTGGGAAATTTCTCGCGCCTGGCAAGAAAAATTACCTGAAAAAGCAACCAAAGCTCTGGAAATAATGCCATCTGCACTTTAATATCTTAAAGTTAATACTCACTGCTTATAGGTATAAAAACCATAAATTATACTCTAAGCTATTGAGTGTGCTATTATGAGGTGGTCTTAAAATCAACCTACATATACCCATGACCTATGAAAATCAAGCATTTTCATAGGTCATGAGTATAAAAAAAAAAGCCTGCGGGTTAGGCAGGCCTTCTTTTAGAACAAAGAGCTAGAACAAACATGTAGAAAAATCAGAACATTTTAGTCATCATTTTCTTCATCTTCATCTTCATCTCCTTCTCCAGGAGTATCATCAGCTGGGTCATAGCCACCAGGTAACTGATGAGCAATTCCCTTATGACACTGAATACATGTCCAGCCGTTATGAATCGCTTCTTCATGACGATCAGCACTGCGAGACTCCTGCTTGTCAAAGTCCATAGAATCAAAATCATGACAATTACGACATTCACGAGAATCAGTACCTAACATCCGTTTCCATTCATTAGATGCTAATTGTAAACGTTTTGCTTCAAACTTTTCAGGTGTATCAATAGTACCTAAAAGCTTATGATATATCTCATTAGAAGCTTTAATTTTACGAATAATTTTATGTATCCATTCTTTGGCTACATGACAATCCGGACAAGTTGCTCTTACACCGGTACGGTTTGAATAGTGAATAGTATCTGTATATTCCTGATAGACATTTTCTTCCATTTCATGACAGGAAATACAAAATGACTCCTGATTGGTTGCTTCCACCGCAGTATTAAAACCACCCCAGAAAATAACACCCAAAACAAAGCCAAAAAACAATACCTTAAAAGTACCTTCTTTTGAAAATAATCCCATTAGTTTTAACCCCTATCTCTATTGTAAAGAGTTTTAGTAAAAATCTGATTGACGGATTGTACACCATCAAACAGATTATTAGAATATACCCATACTATTAATATGGATTTATTTACCAGGAGCTTGACTAAATACCTTCATACACATTTTTTACCAGTGGGTTGTCCTTAGTTTGAGGCGCATGACACTGGTTACAGAAATAGCGACGACTAGAGATTTTCTTTAGTGTTTCACCATCACGGTTGACATAATGACTATCACCAACCTTAGGTGCTTTTTCTTTCTTATAGGCTTTTTCACTATGACACTTCATACAACCATTTCCTTTTAAAGAAATTTTGTATTTATCAATGGTATGAGGAATCATAGGCGGCTGCAGTTTAAAATTACGCTCAATACCACCCTCTACAGTAGCAATCTTATGTTTACCAGCTTTATTGGCTTTGGTATCAAGGGCACTATCACCACGCAGTGATTGCACCGACATTGCTGTTGATGAGAACATCATTGCAGTCATCGCTAATAGAAAAATCGTTATACTCTTGGAAAAAAGAGCTTTTGGATTTATACGTTTAAACATTTTTTTTCTCCATTAAAAATCAGAAGTTTAAAATTCTAAATTTATATAATTAAAGTGTTCAGCTTTTAAAACGACTGGAAAAATTAAATACATCTTCATCACAAACATCAATACAGCGACCACAATTACCATCATCAATTAATGGAGCAATGTCTTTATCTGCACCTTTTAACGCAGGTATTATCACCTTTGGTTCAGGACAGACTACATAGCAGGCATTAGAATCATCACGCTTGGCAGCGCTCACCCGAAGCAGGCTTTTTGTACCTAACAGGCTATAAAAAGCACCTACTGGACACAAATGGCCACACCACCTCGTTGACTGATAAATATGTCAAACAAAAAGATAGCAACAATCACCATCCAGGCCCAGCACATACCAAAAATGATTCCGCGAAACATCAATGATACCGGGTTGAACAACTCCCAGAGAATTGACCCGGTAATTGGTGGTAAAATCAGTGTCAGAGCCAGTAACGTGTACTTCTGGAAAAATGACTGGACACTTTCAAACCAAGCTTTCTGCGTACCCAGCCTGCCGTATCAGTCACAATATTGACCGGACATATCCAGGAACAGTAAACCCGTCCACCAACTAACAGATAAAAAACCAAAACAATGGTCACACCAATCAGGCCGCTGCTCACGGGAACATTCCCGGACATTAAGCCTTGCAAGATAAGATACGGATCAGAAAGTGGTAAAACATTCAGCGTCAGACTCGACGCCATATTACCTTTAACAATCCAGATACCAAAAACAGGTCCCGTTAAAAAAAGCGCCAGAATACCAAGTTGACTAATTCTACGAAAAATCAACCACTTATATGCTTCAAACCAGCCCTTTTTGGCAATAGCCTGTGCACCAGGCTGCTGTTTCTGTTCAACCATCATTTACTCTCCTGATTCTGCAGCTTTTTCAAGCTGTCCAGAGGATTAGAAGAGTAGGGTGAAGCATCTGACGATTCAGGCGCTAATGATAAACCACCCTTATTATAGTCATACGTTACACCTTCAGGTAAGTTATACCCAATCAACTTGAAAATGCAGGATCGAACACTTGGAAATTATCATTAATTCGAGAATCTAATGATTTTCCAATGCTCGGTAAAA
>JAIVER010000138.1 GCA_023864145.1 Thiohalomonas sp.
GAGCCCAGATTAACCTTAAATTTCTCCATTGCCTTTGCCAAAATAAGGCTCCAGCACTCATTGTAATTTAACTGCGTCACAGTTGTTTTAAACTCATAAAAAAAGTCGACAAGTCGGATGTATGCTGATTTTAATGTCGTAATATCACCATGGGTGCTGCTAATAACCATCTTCTTTTGACGACCATGTTTAGTCAATCTGCCAATGCTACTGAGCAATAATGGAGGAGTGGTAATTGCCTCATGGTATTTGTGTGGAATGGCTAATCAAACAAATAAATTCCACCACTTACATATCAATGCAATCATTCGAGGCATGAATTGACAGCTCTTTATTTTATGGGTAGTATAACCTCCCCAACCCCATTGATTTTTTAATTCATCAAAATTAATGTGTTTAGCTACTAGGTTAAATGGTTAGAGTCAGTATCCATCCGGAAATAGCTGTTCCTTTTCTTCCCACTTTTTCAAAGGGGGACAGAGGGGGTTAAGTTCTTGATTTGCAAGCCCCTCAATCCCCCTTCTAAAGAAGGGGGAGGTTAAAAGCAGGATAAACGGATGGACAGTAGTTAATTGATTAACTGCTTAAGGAGTTTACGGGAAAGACAGCGTCTGATCTGTCAGTCAGTAGTTCTCTAAGTCATTTGTCAGATTTTTTAGTGTTAACCTGTAGGGTTATCGACTACGAATTCTTCATTATCATCAAATTCTTTTTTGTGCAGTTGGCTATAAAAACCATTTTGAGCGATGAGCTCAGCATGAGAGCCCTGTTCAATAATAGACCCTTTATCCATCACCACGATTAAGTCAGCATTTTCAATGGTTGATAATCGGTGAGCGATAACCAGTGTGGTACGCCCTTTCATCACATTTTCTAATGCCGCCTGAATTTTTCTCTCTGATTCAGTATCCAGTGCTGAGGTTGCTTCATCCAGGATCAATATAGGTGCATTTTTTAATAAGGCGCGGGCTATCGCTAGTCGCTGTCTTTGTCCTCCGGATAAAAGCACACCATCTTCACCCACTAAGGTCTCAATAGCATCACTCTGTTCACTGATAAATTCCATTGCATAGCCTGACTCTGCCGCCTGAATGACTTCATCTCTGCTATGCTGACTCAATGCGCCATAGGCGATATTTTTTTCAATCGTATCATTAAACAAGGTCACGTCCTGAGTCACCAGTGAGATTTGTTTTCTCAATGATTTTAACGTGTAATGATCAAGCGCTTCTCCATCAAGTAAGATTTCACCCTGTTTGATATCGTAAAAACGAGAAATCAAACTGGCCAACGTCGATTTACCACTGCCCGAGCGACCAACCAGAGCAACAGTCTGCCCTGGTTCAATTAAAAGATTTAAATCACTAATAACGACTTTTTCTGTTTGCGGGTAAGTGAACTGGACATGTTTAAACTCCAGTCGCCCTTTTACTGAATCAACTTCATAGGAGCCGTGATCTTGCTCTGATTTTTCATCCAGGATCATAAAAACACTTTCTGCGGCGGCAATACCCTTTTGAATCGTAGAATTGACTTCACTGAGTTGTCGAATGGGTTTGGGTAATAGACCAGCAGCAACAATATAGGTTATAAATTCAGCAGGTTGCATATCACCCAGAAAACTCAGGGCTAAAAAGACAAGAAGAGATAATGCAGTGGCAACAATCATTTGTAATACCGGCGTATTAATCGCCGAGGTCATGGTGATTTTCATATTTTGGCGGTAGTTTTTTTTGCTCGCAGCCAAAAATCGTACTTGCTCGTATTTTTCACCACCAAAGCTTTTGACTTCTTTATAACCATTAATCGCTTCTGAGGAAATATGGGTAATATCCCCCATAGTCACTTGTATCTTTTTACTGAGTTTTTTGAATCGTTTACTGGCATAGGAAACCACAAAGGCAATGAGCGGTGTAATCGCCAAAAAAGTCAGAGATAATAACCAGTTTGTGTAAAATAGAAAGGCTAATAAAGCAATTACGGTAATACCTTCTCTGACAATTACTTTTACAGCATCAGTTGCAGCCCCCGTAACCTGAGCAACATTAAAGGTGATCATTGAGATCAGATTACCGGAGTTGGTCTGTTCATAATAGCTATTAGGTAATAGCACCAGCTTATTAAACATTTCGGTGCGCAGCGTATGTACAACAGTAAAGGAGACTTTAGCTAAGAAATAGGTGCCGATAAAGCCGCCAATGCCCCGTACCAGATAAATACCCAGCAAGCTCAGAGGAATAAGGTACACCGCTTGAGGATCCTGGATATAAACGGCATCAGTCAACTCCCCCATAACATGAGCAAGCAAGGGTTGTGAACCGGAATAAAGCAAATAGCCTAACACACTTAAAACAAATATTTTCCAATGCGGCTGAACGTATTGCAGCAAGCGGATATAGACTTGCTGGCTTGATTGTATATTTTCGCTGTTCACAACGCTCTCATCTATTTTAGAAAGGGTGAATCATATCATATTTCATATAAATTCAGCATTTTGTAGCCTTTTTTATATCAATTATGGGATAATTAACTCTTTGATATTCAACAGATATACACACTGTATATAATAGTAGTGACTCAATGCGAAATCTAAGCCTCGAAGAGTTTAATGAGCTCACCCAAAATTCTATTGTTTTAGCCGATGATGAGTATGGTAAAAAGGTACTGGAACTCACTGATCATTCCATTATTAAACTATTTCGGGTTAAGCGCTTTATTTCACAAGCCACTATTTATTCACCTGCACGGCGTTTTGCTAAAAATGCTAAACGATTGCAGCAACTCAATATTCCCACCATTAGCTTAATTGATTTATATAATATTAAAAGCATCAAGCGAACTGCGGTACATTATCAACAGCTTGAAGGTATCACTGTCCGGGAATACCTGCAATCAAGCCCTATTGAAGATAAATTTTTAGCTCAGTTAGGTGAGTTTATAGCACATTTACATGGCAGAGGAATTTTCTTTCGCTCTGTGCATTTTGGTAATATTATTGTTACCCCAGATAAGCAATTGGGTTTAATTGATATTTCAGATATGAGTATTAGTCGTTTTTCTTTGGGTTATTTTAAACGGCTTAGAAATTTAAAGCATCTTTTCAGACTGCCTGAAGATATCCAATTAGTTCAAAATAACACCTTAATTGAGCAAAGTTACCTTGCTCACTACGGTATTAATAACAAGAAGTTTCAACAGGATTTTTTACAAACCTGTCAAAAACTGAAACAGAGTTAGAGAGTTTTACATGTTCAAAACTATTTTAAAAATTGCTGACAAACATATTTATATCACGACAGCTTTCTTAAGTTTAATTATCTCCCTTTGGTTATTCGCATCCAGAGATATTATCTCCCGTGATGCCGTTTTATATGTAAATGCTGCTCAGGCATTTCTTGATGATGGTATTGGAGCAGCCTTTGAGGTTTTGGGATGGCCTTTTTATTCTATCACCATTGCAGTAATTCATAAGCTCACTGGTTTGAGTCTTGAGTATTCTGCATACGTTCTAACCATATTACTTGAAACCATCATTAGTGTTACATTTGTAAAACTCTATGCAAAAATTGCATTTGATGGCGCTCGCTTATGGGTGGCAATGCTTTTTATTCTCACCTTTGTTACCTTAAATGACTATAAGGGCGATATATGGAGAGAATATGGATTTTTGGCATTTAGTTTATTGGCGCTTTATCAGTTTATTCTTTATTTTCAAAGTCATAATAAATTAAATGCCCTGTTATGGCAGTTGTGTATCTTTACAGCAACATTATTCAGGACTGAGGCCATCATATTTGCAGTACTGGCACCCTTTTATTTTCTGTTCATTTATAATGATTCCTTTGCTGAAAGAATCAAAAATTTACTCATATTAAATTCTATTTTTTATTCCATCGGTCTGATAGACATCATTATCATTCTACTTTCCAGCCAGTTACAAGATCTTATTTTAAATAACCTCCCATCACAGATTGTTTATCTTTCAGCAAAAGAAATTTTTGGCAACTTTAATTTAGCTGCTGACAATTTTGTTAAGCATGTCCTGCCTTTTGACTATTCCGCAGGCTATAGCCACTTAATTATCGCCTCTGGTTTATTAAGCATGCTGATATTTAAACTCATGAAAAACTTTACTCTTGTTTATATGGGAATATGGTTAAGCGGAAGTTACAAACAGTGGATTAACAAGAAGCAAGAGTCAAATATCATTTATTACTTTGCCTCGATTTCACTATTAATATTACTGGTTTTTATAACCACTCGCTTATTTGTCTCCACAAGATATACCGTCTTTTTATTATTATTAATCGGACTCGTTTTCACCCAATATCTGGATTACGTTCTATCGTATTTAACCCAGCATAAACATAAGTTTTTATTAATTGCCCTTGGCATGTTCATTACTGTTCAATTTCTTGATAGTATTATTAGCACTGGAGCGAAGAAGTTTCCAATGCAACATAGTAGTGAATGGTTAATTGAAAACATTAAAGCAGGTGATAAAATTGCCTGCAACGAAAAACGCTTCGATTATTATTCTAAACAAAATTGCAAGCTTGAGAATAACCGATTCTATAATAATTATAATCAATCTGATATTCAATATCTTAAAGATAACAACTTTACGTATCTTCTATTGTGGGTTAAACATAAAAATACCACCATGCTGAATACACTTGAACTTGATAATAATTTAATACTATTGAAAAAATTTAAAAACAAAAGAGATGATCTTGCTCTAGTTTTTAAAATTAAAGATTAATCATATACCCATGACCTATGAAAATGCTTGATTTTCATAGAGAAAAAGATCAAAATTATCCAATGACGCAAATTACTCTCACAGCCCATGAA
>JAIVER010000139.1 GCA_023864145.1 Thiohalomonas sp.
TGATGAAATTTTACCGAGCATTGGAAAATCATTAGATTCTCGAATTAATGATAATTTCCAAGTGTTCGATCCTGCATTTTCAAGTTGATTAGCTATACGTTGGATAAATACAGTTTTTTAAATTCTAAATATTAGCCGTTAAAGCAATATATTTTTCATACTTTCTATAAAAGCCTGATTTTCATCTGCTGTTCCTACGGTAACACGCAGACAATTAAGAAGAGGACCTGTTTTATCAGCAAGACGTTTAATCAAAACACCTGATTGTTTTAAAGCCTCAAAAATAGTATTTGAATCTCTGTTTTCCACTTTAAATAATATAAAGTTTGCCGCACTTGGGTATTGAATAATACTCTTTAAGCCTGCCATAGCTTCTTTTAAGATTTCTCTATCACTGCATATCTGGTCAGTTTGCTGCTTAATAATATTATCGTGTTCAAGTGCAAATTCTGCACTGAATTGTGTCAATACGTTTATATTATAAGGCAGTCTTACTTTATCAAATTCAGTAATCCACTCATTACGAGCACAGAGAATACCAAGGCGAAGCCCCGCTAACCCCATTTTGGAAACGCTTCTCATAACAGCCAGGTTATCATATTCAGATAACATCGCCATAAAGCTATGGCCGGCAAAAGCATGATAAGCCTCATCCACAACCACCAGGCCCGGTGCCATCTCAATGATTCTTTTTACATCCTGCTGTGAAAACAGGTTACCCGTGGGATTGTTGGGATAGGCCAGGAAAATAACCGCAGGCTGATGTGTTTCTATTGCTTCAAGCATAGCACTCATATCAAGCTGAAACTGACCATCAAGAGGAATACCCTGATAGTTCATATTGGTGAAGCGGGCAATCATCTGATACATCACAAAAGTGGGTTCAGGTGCCATAACCACGCTATCAGGCTTAGCCAACGCCATACAGATAATTTGTATCAGTTCATCAGAACCATTACCTAAAATAGAACTCATCCCTTGGGGGACATTCATAACCTGTTCTAATCGTTTAGTGAGCTTTGCCGCAGATGGATCAGGATAACGGTTAACTGGAATATCGGCTAACTGAGAGAGCCATTGCTGTTTCATTTCATCGGGCCATAGATAGGGATTTTCCATGGCATCCAGTTTTATCTTTTTTCCCGGATCAGGCACATGATAGGCTGATAATTCTCTGATATCATCTCTGATCCAGTGCTTGACTATATCGCGTTTGGCCATATTACGTTCAACTAAGTCGCTCATCCGTCTACATGCTCCGTTTTTTGTTTCAGACGCGCATTAATCAGATGTTTTTATGCGGTATTCAGCACTACGAGCATGAGCAATAAGGCCTTCACCACGAGCCATCACGGAAGCTATTTTTCCCAGTTCAGAAGCACCGTCCTCAGAACACATAATCAAACTGGAACGTTTTTGAAAGTCATACACCCCTAATGCAGAACTAAAACGGGCAGTTCTTGAGGTTGGCAGGACATGATTAGGTCCGGCACAATAATCACCCACAGCTTCTGCGGTATAACGTCCCATAAAAATAGCCCCGGCATGGCGTATTTTCGGCAGCATAGACTGCGGATCATCAACAGAAAGCTCTAAGTGTTCCGGCGCAATATAGTTACTCACTTCAATGGCTTCATCCATATCATTAACATGAATCAGAGCAGCACGTTCATTAAGAGAGACGGCAATAATTTTTTTGCGTTCCATATCAACCAGTAAGCGCTCAATAGAAGCCTGAACCTTGTCTAAAAATTCAGCATCAGGTGATATCAGGATAGGCTGAGCATCTTCATCATGTTCCGCTTGTGAAAACAGATCCATAGCAATCCAGTCAGGATCTGTTTTGCCGTCACAAATGACCAGTATTTCTGATGGACCGGCAATCATATCAATACCGACAGTACCAAAAACCATGCCTTTGGCCGTAGCAACATAAATGTTGCCCGGACCGACAATTTTATCTACCTGTGGGACAGATTCTGTACCATAAGCCAGAGCAGCAACTGCCTGAGCGCCACCCACAGCAAAAACCTGATCAACGCCGGTGATCGCAGCAGCGGCAAACACTAATTCGTTTTCCTGCCCGTCCGGAGTCGGCACTACCATAATCAATTCTTTAACGCCGGCCACTTTTGCCGGAATAGCATTCATTAATACGGAAGAAGGATATGCCGCCTGACCACCTGGAACATAGAGTCCAACCCGGTCTAAAGGTGTCACTTGCTGGCCTAAGAGCGTGCCGTCTTCTTCGGTATAAGACCATGATTCCATTTTTTGTTTTTCATGGTAGCGTCTGACTCGTTCCACAGAAACTTCCAAGGCATGACGCTGATCGTCAGGTAAACCAGCCAATGCCTGCTGCAGGCGCTCCTTTGGAATAGACAGCACTGACATATCGGCCGCAGTCATGCGATCAAACTTATTGGTGTAGTCAACCAGAGCTTTATCACCTTCTCTGCGCACATCTTGTAGAATTTGTTTAACTGTTGATTGTAAAGAATCATCTGAAACATTATCCCAGGCCAATAAGTCTTTCATTTGTGACCAGAAATTGCTGTCACTGATTTGAAGACGATTAATATCAAGCATGGTAAACTCCGGTGAATTAGCTCTGGATTGGCTTTAAAATAGGTTTTATTGATTAACTGCTTCTGCAATACGATCAATTAATAATTTAACGCGCTGATGTTTCATTTTCATCGACGCCTTATTAACGATCAGACGTGAGCTGATATCGGCAATATGTTCCATGGGTTCTAAGCCGTTGGCTTTGAGTGTCTTGCCTGTGTCCACCACATCAACAATACGATCAGCCAGACCGACCAGAGGGGCTAATTCCATCGAACCATAGAGTTTGATAACTTCGACCTGAATGCCTTTTTCAGCATAAAAGCGTTTTGCGGTATTGACAAATTTAGTGGCGACACGCAGACGCCCGGTGATCGGCTTATCGTCAACCGAACCAGCAGTCATTAAACGACATTTAGCAATATGCAGATCCAGTGGTTCATAAAAACCATCACCACCGTGTTCCATTAACACATCTTTACCAGCAACACCCACATCAGCGGCACCGTATTGCACATAAGTCGGTACATCGGTCGCACGAATAATAACCAGTTTAATATTATCATTGTTGGTATCAAGGATCAGTTTGCGACTTTTATCCGGATCATCGACAGGATAAATATCGGCATGAGCAAGCAAAGGTAATGTTTCTTTAAAAATTCGTCCTTTGGATAGTGCTATCGTCAGGGTATCACTCATTCTTTAGTCTCTTTTCTTATATGCTTTGTTTGCAGGGCCCATTAACCAGGTACACGACGAATTGAAGCACCTAACTGCAGGAGCTTCTCTTCAATACATTCATAACCACGATCAATATGATAAATACGTTCCACTTCGGTTTCACCTTCGGCAATCAGTCCGGCAATAACCAGACTGGCAGAGGCACGTAAATCAGTTGCCATTACCGGTGCAGCGGTTAATGTATAGACACCCGTAATGATAGCCGTGTTACCCTGCAAATTGATGTCAGCGCCCATTCTCTGCAATTCTAAAATATGCATAAAACGGTTCTCAAATACAGTTTCAACAACCGAGCCGGTAGAATCAGCAATGGCATTGAGCACACAGAACTGGGCCTGCATATCCGTTGGAAAGGCAGGATAAGGGGCTGTGCGGATATCTATAGAGTTTGGCCGCTTACCTTTCATATCCAGCGTAATCCAATCATCAGCGGTGTCAATCTCTGCACCTGCAGCAGACAACTTTTCCAATACTGCATCCAGATAATCAGGGCAGGTATCTTTTAGCTTAATTTTACCGCCAGTTACTGCCGCAGCCACCAGATAAGTACCGGTTTCAATTCTATCAGGCATCACATTGTGTTTAGTGCCCGATAATTTTTCAACACCTTCAATGGTGATCGTATCAGTTCCCGCGCCAGTGATCTTAGCTCCCATAGAGTTCAAAAACATAGCCAGATCAACCACTTCAGGTTCTCGAGCTGCATTTTCAAGAATGGTAATGCCGTCTGCCAGAGTAGCAGCCATAAGCAGGTTCTCAGTACCTGTTACAGTCACGATATCCATGACAATTTTTGCACCCTTAAGGCGTTTGGCTGTAGCTCGAATGTAACCATTTTCGACTTTAATATCAGCACCCATGGCTTTTAAACCTTTAATATGCTGATCCACAGGACGAGAACCAATAGCACAACCACCCGGTAATGAAACCTCTGCTTTACCATAATGAGCAACCAGAGGTCCTAAGACCAGGATAGAAGCACGCATGGTTTTAACCAGTTCGTAAGGCGCTACATATTTGTCAATGGTACGAGTATCAACTTCAACATCAAGATTTTCATCAACCGTAATAGAGACACCCATGCGCCCAAGGAGATCAAGTGTTGTGGTAATATCATGTAAGTGCGGGACATTGCCTATGGTCGTCGCATCATCGGCTAATAAACAGCCCATAATAATAGGTAATGCTGCATTTTTAGCGCCGGAAATACGAATCTCACCTTCCAGACGATTACCGCCGCTAATGAATAATTTATCCATTCAGTATAACTGAGCCTTATTAGATTGAACAAAACAGAGTATTTTACTCTTTCTTCTACTTAGAGTCACTGTAAATAAAAGGTTTTTTTACAACGACTGGTACTATTTAACTAAAGTTTAGAGCGACAGCTCACCCTTGAGTGACCTGTTTTTTTCAAATGTTCTTTAACAAATTATTTGTAACAAGCTGATTT
>JAIVER010000140.1 GCA_023864145.1 Thiohalomonas sp.
TTTTCATGGGGTGTGAGAGTAATTTGCGTCATTGGATAATTTTGATCTTTTTCTCTATGAAAATCAAGCATTTTCATAGGTCATGGGTATAAACAGTTTTTGATAAAATTAAACATCAAGATACAACTATTTAAATAACCATCCCTAAATGGGATACAGGTTCTGATGCGAATAGTAAATAAAGAATAATCATTAATTTTGCAAGTACCTCTAAAACATATTTAATATCCTCTGAAACATGAAAAACCATTAATTGTAACCTGAGTTACTTTTTAATCACTTCTGTTTTGAATATAATGGAACTAGAAATTTCAGCTTATTTTAATAACCAGCGAAGCCAAAAAATGTGTATTGCCATTCCGTATGGAAAAGACAAAATAAACGAATCCAGGTTCTGGCGAGCGCTAAGAACAAGGCCTCTCTATATGCTCGGTCTGGGTGCCTTGATACAAATTTTATTTTTAGCTGTTTTTTGGCTTGCTCTAAGTAATGAATTCATTAGCCGTTCATCACTGCTTATTAGTCCAGCTATGATTTCAACTTATACTTTACTCTTTAGTTTTTCTGGATTTCTGTTTTTTGCCTTAAGCATGCATGTCTACCCTAAAAGGATGCAGTCCGGTGAAATTGAGTACCTCTATTATGGTGCATTTTTCTTTTTAGCTACTTATAATTCGGCCTTCTTTTACTTTGCCAGCTTTAACAGTATCGGCTTAATTATTACCTCAATTATCATCTATTTCGCTTTGGCTTTTTTTACCTTTAAACCACTCTGGCGAGCTTATTTCTGGCCTGATAAACAAAGTAAAAACTTTGGTCGTGCCGTAAATTTTATCTTTTCATTATTAGTGCTAAGCCAACTTATTTTCTTTATTAATCTTCTTTGGCTGTAGTTCCTTTGTTGCAACACTAGATGAGATACTGGCTGTACTTCAGGTTTCTGTACGCCTCGAATCAAAAACCAAATAGTATTGACTGGATTTTAGCTTAAAGGTTTAAGCTCAATTATATATTCACTATTTTGCAATCATATTTAGAACACTCTCAAGTCGCTGCCATTGTTTTTCATTGCCAGGCAAGCCAAAACGTAAACCTTTTTTATTATCCAGCAAGCGAACTAAAACAGCATTTTTTGCCAGCTGTTCATATAACAAATCAGCATTATCTAAGATCAGTGTTTTGAATAAAAGCGTACCTGCTATTGAACGCTGAGAATATTCAATAAGCAGATATTGTTTAAGTAAATTTTCCAGCTTTATTGATGCTTTTTGTAGATGCTTTTTATTATCTTCTATCCATGTTTTATCCATCAAAGCTTGTTTAACCAGCCAACGGGTAGGCCCGCTAACTGACCACGGGCCCTGATGATATTTTAGTAAAAATAAAATTTTTTCAGACGCTATTACAAAGCCGCACCGAACACCTGCCAGTCCAAAGAATTTACCCACTGAGCGTAAGACGATCAGCTTATCATTCGCATAATCATTCAATATACTTTTTTCTGGAGTACTATCCATAAAGGCCTCATCTATGATCAGATAAGCATTATGTTCAGCCAATTTTAATTGCCATTGTTTAATGGCATGAACATCAATGAATTCTCCTGTTGGATTATTGGGATTAATTAACACCAGTACATCCAGTGTATCAATCACTTCATCAACTGTTTCACTACTTAAATGAACAATGGAAAAGTTATTTTTTTGCCATTGAAATTCATGCTCTGCATAACAGGGGGAAATAATGCCGATACGTGCATTTTGTGAGAGCAAATTATATCGCTGAAATATTTCCGGTAATAATTGAATCGCTTCCTGAGAACCTGAAACCGGTAAAATATTTGAGACTTGATAATAAGACTGAGCGGCTTCAATCAAGCCGTCATCATTTTCTGGAAGACGATTGTAAACACTGGCAGGTATCGCAGGAACAAGCCAGCCGTTAGGATTTATTCCTGTTGATAAATCAAGCCATAGTTTTTTATCTATTAAATTTCTTTCATCACTGTATTTTTTTATCGCCTGATTTAAAGCACCGCCATGCTCAGACAAAGCCTGGGCATATTTATCCTTGATATTCCTCATGACAGCCAGACAGGTATACAGATCAAAGCAACGACAACCACCCAGATTATTGTTGAACGCTCCAGTAATTGACAAACCTGATTAATGGTTTCCAGTTGTGCTTTTTGACCACATCCCAGGTCAGTTCTTTGCTTTAATTCGCCATGATAGTGATCAGCACCGCCTAATTGCACATCCAAAGCACCAGCACCTGCTGCCATCACCACTCCGGCATTTGGGCTTTCCCATAGAGAACCCTGTTTTGACCAGCAGCGCATGGCATTTTTCCAGTTACCCATCAGGGCATAGGTTAATGCTGTTAAACGCGCCGGGATAAAATTCAGTAAGTCATCAAATTTGGCAATAAAAAAGCCAAAATTATTATAACGATCGGTTTTATAACCCCACATGGCATCCAGTGTATTACTCAGTCGATAGACAAGCACTCCAGGTGCACCAGCCACTAAAAACCAGAAAATAGTCGCAAATACGGCATCACTGCCATTTTCTAACACTGACTCAGTGGTGGCTCTGCATATACCTTCTTCATCCATTTGTTGAGTATCCCGACTCACTATCATGGCTAATGCCTGACGAGCCTGATCCAGCTGATTTTCTTGCAATGCCTTCAGAACCTGTTGAGCATGTTCTTTTAGACTACTCAGGCCAAGTGCTAAATAAAGAATGATCGCTTCCAGCAGCATGCTTAACAAGCCATCTGAAATAATTAAATGAGTTAACCACCAGGCAGGCACAAGACAGACTAAAACAGCAATTAAACCATTGATACGATTTTGCTGCATAGTTTGCGGCTTTTTATCTGGATTGAAACCCACTTTTTTGTCCCGTAAATCTTCATTAAGACGCTCTTCCAAATAATTGGCCAATCGTCCAAAACCAAGCAATGGGTGATACTTTTTCGGTTCCCCAAAAAAATAATCGAGAAGCAGGGCGCATAAGAGTACAATAAGCATTTTTAACCTTTTTAGTTCAAACAGCTATTTCAATAAATAGTATAATCCTAGAATAATAGAAAAGCGTGCCTATTCTAACATGCAGGACAACAATAAGCAGAGAATAACACTTATGATTCAGGGAACAACCTCTGATGCGGGAAAAAGTGTTCTTGTGGCAGGTTTATGCCGCCTTTTTTATCGTCAGGGTTTGAAGGTTGTCCCCTTCAAACCGCAAAATATGGCCTTAAATAGTGCTGTGACTCAAGATGGTGGTGAAATAGGCCGCGCTCAGGCAGTACAGGCTCAGGCCTGTCATCTTGAACCCCATACTGATATGAACCCTGTTTTACTCAAACCAAATTCAGATACCGGTGCTCAGGTTATTATTCATGGTAAGGCAGTCACTGAAATGGATGCCCGTTCTTATCATGCTTATAAAAAAGTCGCCATGGAATCGGTGCTGCAATCCCATCAACGCCTTTGTGAACAATATGATTTAATCATTGTTGAAGGCGCCGGAAGTCCCGCCGAAATTAATCTACGGGAAAATGATATTGCCAATATGGGCTTTGCCGAAGCAGTTGACTGCCCTGTTTTACTTGTTTCTGATATTGATAAAGGCGGTGTTTTTGCACACCTCTATGGCACATTGAAATTATTATCACCTTCAGAGCAGCAGCGCATTAAAGGCTTTATCATTAATAAGTTTCGTGGTGATGTTTCTCTGCTGGAACCAGGTAATGACTGGCTTGAAAAAACCACACACACCCCTGTTTTGGGTGTTTTACCTTATCTGCAGAATCTTCATATTGAAGCTGAAGATGCCATTTCATCCATGCCGGACAAAAATATGGAGAGCACAATTGATACCCTGAAAATTGTTGTGCCGGTACTGCCTCGTATTTCCAATCATACTGATTTTGATGCCTTGCGTCTGCACCCTCAGGTTGAACTTCTTTTTGTTCGTGAAGGACAAACTATTCCCCGGGCGGATCTCATTATTATACCCGGCACAAAAAGTGTTCGCTCCGATCTGCAATGGCTAAGGAATAATGCCTGGGACAGTGCTATCCAGACACATCTTCGTTACGGCGGCAGGCTTATGGGGATTTGCGGCGGCTTACAAATATTAGGCAGTGAGATACACGATCCTCTGGGAATAGAGGGGAAATCAGGCAGCAGCAGTGGTCTGGGCTACTTTGCTTATCAAACAACATTGCAGGCAAGCAAACAGCTGAAGCAGGTTGAGGGATTTTTTCAAGCAAAGCAGAACATCAAAGTCACTGGTTATGAAATTCATGCCGGCGTAACGGCTGGTATTGACGAACACGCAGCACTCATACAAATTGATAATAAAGTGGATGGTGCAATATCTAAAGACGAGCAAATAATCGCCAGTTATCTGCATGGTATTTTTGATCATCCCGAAGCTTGTGAATATTTATTAAACTGGGCTGGATTAAAACAACAAAGCCGATATGACTATCGCTATCTTCAGGAACAAGGTATCAATCTATTGGCCGATACTCTGGAACAACATCTTGACATTTCAGCAATCACAAAACTTATTGAAAAATAACGACTATCATCTATACTTCAATCACAGTAGCAGTTATTTCTGTCATTAAACATTTATGTTTATAGCCATGACCTATGAAAATGCTTGATTTTCATAGAGAAGAAGATCAAAATTATCCAATGACGCAAATTACTCTCATAGCCCATGAAAAATCAG
>JAIVER010000141.1 GCA_023864145.1 Thiohalomonas sp.
ATTTTACCGAGCATTGGAAAATCATTAGATCCTCGAATTAATGATAATTTCCAAGTGTTCGATCCTGCATTTTCAAGTTGATTGGGTATAGTAAGATAACCATAGAATTACTATCGACTATGTTACAATCATTAATGAAAGTGATAAATAAATGGAGCCTTTATGGTTAAAAGTATGACAGCCTATGCACGTCGGGAAGAAAAATCACCTTTCGGGACTATGACAATTGAACTGCGCAGTGTCAATCATCGCTTTTTAGAAATGAATATAAAAATGCCTGAAGAACTCAGGACATTGGAGATAAAGCTGCGTGAACGAATTAAAGAAAAACTAAAGCGCGGCAAACTGGATTTGGTGATGCGCCTGCATCTGCAGCAAACAGACAATAAGTCTATTGCGTTTAATCATGATTTGGCTGAACAAATTGCTAAGACTCTGCATGATATTGATAAACTGATTTATAATGCCGCCCCGGTTAACGCCATTGATATTTTAAACTGGCCGGGTGTTATGGACAGACAAAATATTGAACTGGATGAAATAAAAGAATCCCTGTTTTTATTACTTGATAAGACACTTGAAGAATTACTGGATGCTAAAAAAAGAGAAGGCAATGCACTGGAACAAATGATTACGCAGCGGGTGAGTGAAATGCGTAAACTAGTCAGTATGATACGCAAGCAAATGCCGGAGCTGTTACAACATCAAAGAACAAGACTGGAAGAAAAATTACAGACCTTAAAAGCCGAGATGGATAATGATCGTCTTGAGCAGGAAATGGTTTATATCGCTCAAAAAGCTGATGTCGCAGAAGAACTTGATCGTCTTGAGACCCACCTTGATGAAATAAATCGAACCATGGACAGTGATGAAGCAATCGGCAGACGTTTAGATTTTCTGATGCAGGAGCTTAATAGAGAAGCAAATACATTAGGCTCTAAATCCATAGCAAAGCTTATGACTCAGGCTTCTGTTGATATGAAAGTGCTGATAGAACAAATGCGCGAACAAATACAAAATATCGAATAATCCTAAAAAGAGAAGAAATATGTTTAACCATAGTCCTGAGACGAATTGTGGGATGTTATATATTATCAGTGCCCCTTCGGGTGCTGGAAAAACCAGTCTGGTTAAGGCTTTGCTGGAAGAAACTGATCTGATTGAAGTCTCAGTTTCTTATACTACCCGGGCACAGCGTCCTGGCGAGCGTGAAGGTATTGACTATCATTACATACAACATGATATTTTTAAGCAAATGATTGCAGATGATCAGTTTATTGAACATGCGGAAGTCTTTGGTAATTTTTACGGTACATCCAAAATACAAATTAAAGAAAAACTCAAGGCCGGCATTGATGTTATTCTGGAAATTGACTGGCAGGGTGCACAACAGGTTAAAGAGCAATTTGAGCATTGCACAATGGTCTTTATTTTACCCCCATCACGTCATGAACTATTATCACGTCTCAAAGAACGAGGTCAGGATGCTGATGAGGTCATTAATAATCGAATGAATGAAGCCATTGAACAACTATCACATTATAATGAATTCGAATATTTAATTGTTAATGACCAATTCTCCCATGCTTTGGGAGAGTTAAAAGCATTAATCTATGCTTTTCGATTATGCCAAACATCACAATGCAGACGTCACCATAATCTTATTAAAGCGCTTTTGACCTGAAATCCAGGTTTAAATTTAACTTGTGCAGCAGTGTCCTATTTAGTATAATGGCTGGTTTTCTATTGCATAAATAACTGCATAAATAACATCAGCAACTATAACATATTCTAGTAAGTTGCAAAGATTCAGGGGTATAACACCAATGGCACGAGTGACAGTTGAAGATTGTCTTGATAATGTACAAAATCGTTTTGAATTAGTAATGGTTGCAGCTAAGCGTGCTCGTCAGATTGCCAATGGGCAAGAGTCTTTAGTTGATGAAGAAAATGACAAGCCGACAGTCATTGCTCTAAGAGAGATTGCTGAAGGAAAAGTGGGTCCTGAAATTCTGGAAGAAATCTCAGCTATGGCTCATATGCGCGCGTCTCTGACATCTGTAGAAGAAGTTGGTCAAGAGATGACTGGCGAAGAATAACTTTACATTAGCCCTGTCTGAACTGTTATAAACTCAGGGCTGTACATCCCACTTATGCCTGTCCGTAAGCTCAGGGCTGTTTCGGCTTGGCCACCCCATTCATTAATGACTGACAGGGGCTCTCCCAATTGTTTCTAATTAGTGATTTGTGTGCAATGCTGAATACTTATCTTGAAGAAGATAAGGTCAGTGCGGTCTACCATGCGTATTTGTTTGGTGCCGAAGCCCATGAAGGGCAGACTCGAATGACGGGTGAGCCTTATATTTACCATCCTATTGCCGTTGCTCGAATCATTGCCGAAATGCGCATGGATGAAAAAACACTGATTGCTGCTATCCTGCACGATGTTATCGAAGATACAGAAACCCATAAAGAACAAGTCGCCTCACTTTTTGGTCAGGAAGTTGCTGAAATTGTTGATGGTTTGACCAAACTGAATCATATTCACTTTAACAATAAGTTGGAAGCCAAAGCAGAAAGCTTTCGTAAAATGATCCTTGCTATGGTGAAGGATATTCGTGTTATCCTCATTAAACTGGCCGATCGACTCCATAATATGCGTACACTGGGTATTATGCGCCCGGAAAAAGCCCGCCGTATCGCTGCGGAGACATTGGAAGTTTATGCACCGATTGCCAATCGTCTTGGTATGAATCTGCTTCGGCATGAATTGGAAGATTTAGGTTTTAAGGCCTATTATCCCATGCGTTATCGAGTCCTGAAAGAATCAGTATTAAAAACACGGGGTAATCGAAAAGCTATCGTTCAGAAAATTCAGGATGCTCTGAAAAATCGCCTGCTTCATGAAGGCATTGACTGCCAGGTTCTGGGACGGGAAAAACACCTTTATAGTATTTATCAAAAAATGCAGACGAAGCAGCTCCCTTTTTCAGAAGTTTATGATGTCTATGCTTTTCGTGTGGTGGTGAACAGTGTGGATAGTTGTTATCGAGCATTAGGTGCTGTCCATGCTCTGTATAAACCCATACCAGGAAAATTCAAAGATTATATTGCGATCCCTAAAGTGAATGGTTATCAATCTCTGCATACCATCCTCTTCAGTCCTTTTGGTGTACCCATTGAAGTACAACTGCGTACTAAGGATATGCATCGTGTTGCAGAAAATGGTATTGCGGCCCACTGGGGGTATAAAGAAGGGGAAAACAATGGCGGTGTCATTGCTCAGGCCAAGGCCAGAGAGTGGCTCAAAGGACTGCTTGATTTACAGCAAAATGCGGGTAACTCCATTGAATTTTTAGAAAATGTTAAAGTTGACCTGTTTCCTGATGAGGTATATGTTTTTTCTCCGAAAGGACAAATAATGGAGCTCCCCAGAGGGGCAACCATCGTCGATTTTGCTTATGCTGTGCATACTGATATCGGCAACTCCTGTATTGCTGCTAAAATGAATCAGCAATACATCCCGTTGAATACGCAATTAAAAAATGGTCAAACCATTGAGATTATTACGGCACCGGGTGCTAACCCAAATCCTTCATGGCTCAATTTTGTTTTTACTGCCAAGGCGCGCAGTAATATTCGCATTATACTGAAAAACCTGCATCAGGATGAATCGGTGGCATTGGGCAGACGTCTGCTGAATAAATGCCTTTCCAATCTTAATGTGTCAGTTCAGGATTTATCTCAAAGCCGTATTCAGAAAGTGATAGAAGACTATAAGCTAGAGACATTTAATGAATTATTAAATCAAGTGGGTCTGGGTAATCGAATACCTCAGCTGGTGGTGCGCCATTTATTACCTGATCAAAGTGATGCACTGGATAAATCACGTAAAGAAAAGGGACTTTCTTTAGATATTATGGGTACGGAGGGTATGGTGGTTCATTATGGACGCTGCTGCCATCCTATCCCCGGTGATGCTATTGTCGGCTATATCAGCTCCGGACGGGGTATTGTGATTCATACCAAATCTTGTAAAAATGCTAAAGATACACGCAAAAAAACTCACAAGTGGATTGATGTTGAATGGAGTGATGATATTACTGCTGAGTTCAGTGTTTCTTTACGGGTGGTAGTAGAACATCGTAAGGGCGTTTTGGCTACTATTGCTTCTGCCATTGCAGACAGTGAAGCCAATATTGAGCATGTTGTCACTGCAGAACGTGAAGATCATTTTTCTTCTCTGGACTTTATTCTGGCTGTTCGTAATCGTACACATTTAGCTGATATTATGAGGAACCTGCGAGCCCTGGATATGGTTGCGACTTTGACAAGATTGTAAGTTATGCGGGGTCGGAGTCAAATGCCAAAAAGTATGAAATTAATAGTTAAAGCTCATGCTTTAAGCCATTTGACTCCGACTCTGTCCTGAAGAACGTCCCGTCATATGTACTATGTACTATGGATTACACACCAGTGTGTGCTTTAGGTAAAGATAATAGTCTTAAAACCTATGCCAATGCCTGTGCCAATCCTGAGGTGGTTTCTTATGTACCCAATGCCTGTCCTGCCCTTACTTTATCAGCTGATGAAGTCCGAAAATTATTCTCTGGTAATACTTATGAAGCGAGAATCCCATCAAGAAAAATAACTATACCCATGACCTATGAAAATGCTTGATTTTCATAGAGAAGAAGCTCAAAATTATCCAATGACGCAAATTACTCTCACAGCCCATG
>JAIVER010000142.1 GCA_023864145.1 Thiohalomonas sp.
ACCGAGCATTGGAAAATCATTAGATTCTCGAATTAATGATAATTTCCAAGTGTTCGATCCTGCATTTTCAAGTTGATTGGGTATATCTATCATTTGAGGCCTGTAATGCCAGTATTTGAAACATCGCACCCTAAAGAGTTGCACTCAACTCTTTATAGACCTTTCTTTGAAAAAGACAATTGTGGTTTTGGTTTAATTGCTCACATGGATGGCGCAAGCAGCCATTGGCTGCTCGAAACTGCCATTGAAGCATTAGCCAGACTGACCCACCGAGGTGCAATTTCAGCTGATGGTAAAACGGGTGATGGTTGTGGTTTATTATTACAAAAACCTGATGCTCTGATGCGCGCAGTGGCTCATGAGCAAGACTTCTCTCTGAGTGAAAATTATGCAGTAGGTGTCGTATTTCTAAGCCAGGATACGGGCACAGCAGAAATAGCAAGAAATCAGGTCAATAAAGAACTATCAGCAGAAGGGCTGGAAGTTGCCGGCTGGCGAGTGGTTCCTGTTGATGACAGTGCCTGTGGTAAAGAAGCCCTTAAATCGCTACCGCAAATCGAACATGTCTTTGTTAATGCTGCCGAGGGTATGGATAGTGCGACCTTTGATCGCCATCTCTATATTGCTCGTCGCCGTGCTGAGAAAGTCATTCAGGAAAATGACAACGTTTTTTACATTCCTTCCATGACATCCCAGGTTGTGTCCTATAAAGGACTGGTTATGCCTGAATTTTTACCGGTATTTTATAAAGATTTGAATGATCCGCGACTGACCTCCGGCATGTGTGTCTTTCACCAGCGCTTTTCCACGAATACCTGGCCGGAATGGCGTCTGGCTCAGCCTTTCCGCTATCTGGCACATAATGGTGAAATTAATACCGTACAGGGTAATCGCAACTGGTCTGTGGCTCGTGGTCATAAATTTGAAACTCCGCTGATCCCTAATATGGAAGACATTCGTCCCTTAGTCTCTATGACGGGTTCAGATTCCAATAGTATGGATAATATGCTTGAAGCCTTGCTGGCCGGCGGTATGGATATTTTCCGCGCCATGCGTTTATTGATCCCGCCCGCATGGCAAAATGTTGATACCATGGATGCTGATCTAAAAGCATTTTATGAATACAATTCTATGCACATGGAAGCATGGGATGGTCCGGCAGGTGTAGTGATGACTGACGGTCGTTATGCCGCCTGTACTCTGGATAGAAATGGTCTGCGTCCAGCACGTTATGTGATCACCAAAAATACGGACTTCTTACAGGCTGGAGGTTCTGCTAAAGGTATAGTCGATGCCACCTATTCAGGTTGCGTCATTACTCTGGCCTCTGAAATAGGTGTTTATGAATACAGCGAAGCTGACGTAGTAGCCAAAGGGCGTTTAAAGCCCGGTCAAATGCTGGCTGCTGATACGCATACCGGTGAGCTGCTATTGCCTGATGACGTTGATCAGCACCTGAAAACTCAACACCCGTATAAAGAATGGCTTAAAAAAGGTATGAAATACCTGAAGTCTAAATTGATAGAGCCGTCTTCTCTTGTCGATTGTATGGATGATGAGACTTACAAAGTTTACGAAAAGCAATTCCAGATTGCTAATGAAGAAAAAGAATACGTTATTAAAGTATTGGCAGAAAATGCCGCAGAAGCCATTGGCTCTATGGGTGATGATACCCCTATGGCAGTCTTATCTGAACGTGTAAGACCACTTTATGATTATTTCCGTCAACAATTTGCTCAGGTAACCAATCCACCGATTGATCCCATCCGTGAAAGCATTGTGATGTCACTGGAAACCTGTCTTGGAGCAGAAAAAAATCTGTTTCTGGAAACAGCAGAGCATGCTGAACGTCTGATTCTTGATTCTCCGGTACTATCCTGTGCAAAATATGAAAACTTATTAAATATTGATAATTCAGCCTATGCCAATGAAATCATTGACCTGAATTACTCACCCGATCTGACCTTAAAACAAGCCCTTGATGCAGTTTGTGAACAAGCGGCTAATGCAGTCACTAATGGCAAAGTCATTATCATTTTAAATGATAAAAATCTTGCTAAAGATAAAATCACCATGCATGCTCTGATGGCGACTGGTGCTGTTCACCATCACCTGATTGCTAAAGGTCTGCGCTGTGATGCTAATCTGCTTGTGGTTAGTGGTACTGCCCGTGACCCGCATCATTTTGCTACTTTAATTGGTTATGGTGCTTCTGCAATTTATCCTTATATGGCTTATGAAACATTAGCCAAACTGATTGAGCATAAAGAAATTGAAGATACCGATATAGGCAAAGTCACCAAATCCTATCGTAAGGGTATCAATAAAGGCTTGTATAAAGTCATGTCTAAAATGGGCATTTCAACCATTGCCAGCTATCGTGGTTCGCAATTATTTGAAGCCATTGGTATTGATGAAGAAGTCACAGGAATGTGCTTTAAAGGCACGACCAGTCGTATTGCCGGAGCAGGTTTTTGTCACTTCGATGAGGATCAGCGTTTTTTAAATAAAGTTGCATGGAACCCTCGTAAAATTAATGACCATGGTGGTATTTATCGCTATGTTCATGGAGGTGAATATCATGCCTATAATCCTGATGTCGTGCAATACATGCAACAGGCAGTGCAGACGGGTGACTATGGCGCTTATAAAAAATACGCTGATGAAGTCAACCAGCGTCCTATCGCAACCTTGCGTGACTTATTAAAACTACGTGAAGACATTGATGCTATTTCAATTGATGATGTTGAACCAGCCGAAGCAATGTTCAAACGCTTTGATAGTGCGGCAATGTCATTAGGTGCTCTGTCTCCGGAAGCTCACGAAACCCTGGCTGAAGCCATGAACCGACTGGGTGCGCGCTCAAATTCAGGTGAAGGGGGTGAAGATCCGGCTCGTTTTAATACCTTAAAAGTCTCTAAAATTAAGCAAATTGCTTCAGGACGCTTTGGTGTTACTCCTCATTATCTGGTCAATGCAGAAGTATTACAGATTAAAATTGCACAGGGTGCCAAGCCCGGTGAAGGAGGTCAGTTACCGGGACATAAAGTCGATGAAAACATTGCTCGACAGCGTTATTCTGTACCAGGTGTGACATTGATTTCACCACCACCGCATCATGACATTTATTCCATTGAAGATTTATCGCAATTAATTTACGACCTGAAGCAGGTTAACCCAAAAGCACTGGTATCAGTGAAGCTGGTTTCTGAGCCGGGTGTGGGTACGATTGCTGCCGGTGTAGCCAAAGCTTATGCAGATTTAATTACTATTTCAGGCTATGACGGAGGTACTGCGGCCAGTCCCTTAGCCTCTGTTAAATACGCCGGTTCTCCATGGGAACTGGGCTTAAGTGAAACTCAGCAGGCGCTGCGTGCTAATGATCTGCGCGGCAAGATTCGTCTGCAGGCAGACGGCGGCTTAAAGACTGGTCTGGATATTGTTAAGGCCGCTATTTTAGGTGCAGAAAGTTTTGGTTTTGGTACTGCGCCCATGATTGCTATGGGGTGTAAATACCTGAGAATTTGTCACTTAAACACTTGTGCAATGGGTGTCGCTACTCAGAATGCGACACTGCGCCAGCACCACTTTATTGGTAAAGTGGAAATGGTCATGAACTATTTCAAATTTGTTGCCGAAGAAACTCGTGAATGGATGGCATCATTAGGTGTCAGCAAGCTGGAAGATTTAATTGGCCGTACCGATTTACTGGAAATCATTGAAGGTAAAACCGATCGTCATGCGCAACTGGATTTAGCGCCCCTGTTAAAAACAGTGGATGATGAAACTAAGCCTAAGTTCTGTGTTGATGCCAGTAATGAGCCTTATGACAAAGGTGAAATGGCAGAAATAATGGTGGCAGCGACACTATCAGCCATTGAAAACAAATCAGGCGGTACCTTTGAATTTGATGTAAAAAATGTAGACCGCTCCATCGGTGCACGTTTGTCCGGCGAAATCGCACAACGACATGGTAATTTAGGTATGAGCGATACGCCGATTACCATCAAGATGAAAGGCTCAGCAGGACAAAGTCTTGGTGTCTGGAATGCCGGAGGCTTACATCTTGAGTTAGAAGGTGATGCCAATGATTATGTCGGTAAAGGCATGGTTGGTGGCCGCATTGTGATCAATCAGGCCTGCGGCACTACATTTAAGAGTAATGAGACGACTATTATTGGTAATACCTGTTTATATGGTGCTACAGGCGGCTCTTTATTAGCGGCAGGTTTAGTGGGTGAGCGTTTTGCCGTGCGAAATTCTGGTGCGAATGCCGTCGTTGAAGGCATTGGTGACCACGGTTGTGAATATATGACCGGCGGTGTCATCACTGTACTGGGTGATACCGGCCTTAATTTTGGTGCGGGTATGACCGGTGGTTTTGCCTATGTACTGGATAAAGATAATACCTTTGTTGACCGTTATAACCACGAACTGATTGATATTAATCGTATCAGTAGTGAACAAATGGAAGCGCACCGTCATTATTTAAAATCTAAGATAGCAGGGTTTGTACAGGCAACCGGCAGTGACTGGGGACAGTACTTACTCGATAACTTTGCGGATATGAGTGGTAAGTTCTGGTTGGTGAAGCCAAAAGCAGCATCAATCGAAGGTTTGTTAGATATATACCCATGACCTATGAAAATGCTTGATTTTTATAGAGAAGAAGATCAAAATTATCCAATGACGCAAATTACTCTCACAGCCCATG
>JAIVER010000143.1 GCA_023864145.1 Thiohalomonas sp.
AATATACCCATGACCTATGAAAATGCTTGATTTTCATAGAGAAGAAGATCAAAATTATCCAATGACGCAAATTACTCTCACAGCCCATGAAAAATCAGCTCTAGAAATGCAACATAAGCATTCTGGAAATGGAAAAGAACGAGATAGAATCAAAGCCATCCTACTTTGCTCTGAAGGCTGGAAAGTTCCCATGATCGCTCAGGCTTTAAGAATTCATGAAACCAGCATATTACGTCACATTAAAGACTACAAAGGCTTAGAAAAGCTAACCACTAAAAGTGGCGGCTCGTCTATACCCAATCAACTTGAAAATGCAGGATCGAACACTTGGAAATTATCATTAATTCGAGAATCTAATGATAATTTCCAAGTGTTCGATCCTGCATTTTCAAGTTGATTGGGTATATTTGTTTAGGTTATATTTATGCACAGTATATGGATAAATGGAATAGTTGTTTTATATAATGTTAATATTAATCAATCCACTTTCTGGCGTTTCTAAACATTCTCATCCACGGTGCATCTTCACCCTTGTGATCGCCGATCCAGGTGTTTTGTACTGAACGGAAAACTCGTTCAGGATGCGGCATCATGATAGTAAATCGTCCATCTTTGCTGCACAAACCAGTCATGCCATTAGGTGAACCATTAGGGTTATATGGATATTTCTCAGTTGGTAAGCCTTCATTAGACACATAGCGCAAGGAAACCAGACCTGAATCCATTGCCTTTTGTGCTGAACTGCCTAATTGAAATTCTGCCCGCCCCTCTCCATGAGCCACGGCAATAGGCATTTTTGAACCTTCCATTCCAGAAAAAAATAGTGATGGAGATTCCAACACTTCAACCATAACAGTTCGGGCTTCAAACTGCTCTGATTCATTTTTGACAAAATGAGGCCAGTGACTAGTCCCTGGAATAATTTCATGTAGATTTGACATCATCTGGCAGCCATTACAAATGCCTAAACCAAAGGTATCATCACGGTTAAAAAACTGTTCAAATTGTCCCCTTGCCTGATCATTAAGTAATATAGATTTAGCCCAACCTTCACCAGCACCAAGTACATCACCATAGGAGAAACCACCACAGGCTACTAAACCTCTAAACGCTTTAAGTGATAAGCCACCATCTATAATATCTGACATATGAACATCACGAGTAGAAAAACCTGCTTTTTCAAAAGCTGCTGCCATCTCTACATGACCATTAACACCCTGTTCACGTAAGATAGCCATAGTAGGCCTGGCACCCGTATTAATATAGGGTGCAGTAATATCTTCATTGATATCAAAGCCTACTTCCATATGCAGGCCCGGATCAGCTGCTTTGAGTATTGCATCATATTCCTCCTGGGCACACTTTGGATTATCACGCAATTGTTGCATTTGATATGATGTCTCAGACCATTCACGATGATACTGTGTTCGAGTATTGCTAAGAACAATTGAATTATTAAAAGTAAAATCAATTGTATCGCCAGTAATAGGCTGAGCAATAACATGGCTCATGCTTTCCATGCCCATTTCTTTTATATAGGTAAAAATAGCATCACGATCAGACTTTCTTATCTGTATAACAGCACCTAATTCTTCATTAAATAGTGCCGGTATAAGTTCATTCTGGTTGACGCAAATATGATTAAGCGCAATTTTAAGGCCACAATGCCCTGCAAATGACATTTCCAGTAAAGTCGTAAATAAGCCTCCATCAGAACGATCATGATAAGCTAATAATTTATCATTGATATTGAGTTCCTGTATCATTTTAAAGAATGATTTAAACGTCTCCGTATCATCCAGATCAGGACAGGTATTACCAATTTTTCCATACACCTGAGCTAATGCTGAGCCCCCCATACGATGGCGGCCACGCCCCAGATCAATAAAAACTAATTCTGTATCACCCTGATTCATTTTAATTTGCGGTGTCAATGTAGAGCGTACATCCTGAACACGTGAAAAAGCAGAGACAATCAATGATAATGGTGCAGTGACAGATTTGTCTTCACCCTTATCATTCCAGACAGATTTCATGGACATGGAATCTTTACCAACAGGAATGGTAATGCCTAATTCAGGACAAATTTCCATACCCACTGTTTTTACTGCATCATATAAACCAGCATCTTCACCCGCATGCCCTGCCGGTGCCATCCAGTTCGCAGAAAAAACAATATCTGAAAGCTTATCAATTTGTGCAGAAGCAATATTGGTCAGAGCTTCACCAATAGCCATACGTGCAGAAGCTGCTTGATCAACTAAAGCAATAGGACTGCGTTCACCAATTGACATTGCCTCACCAGTTATTTCCTGATAGCCGCTAGAAGTAACGGCTGCATCAGCCACGGGAACTTGCCAGGGTCCTACCATCTGTTCCTGCACCACTTGTCCGGTGACTGAACGATCACCAATAGTAATTAAAAAAGATTTATCCGCTACAGATGGCAGATGCAATATACGATGAGCGGCATCGGATAAATTAATATTATCAGTATCAAATGCATCCTGAATATTAATTTCACGAGTTACATTTCGAGACATCTTAGGCGGCTTACCCAATAAAAACTCAAGAGACATATCGATGGGTTTATTACCAAAGTGCTTGTCATTAAGTATTAAACGTTGCTCTTTAGTTGCTGAGCCCAGAATCGCATAGGGAGCACGTTCACGCTGACAGATTTGTTCAAATTGCTCAATATTTTCCGGTCCAATAGCCATGACATAACGTTCTTGTGACTCATTACACCAGATCTCCATGGGAGACATACCATGCTCATCATTGGGCACTTTACGAAGTTCAAATTCAGCACCTCTTCCTGCATCATTAACTAACTCAGGTAACGCATTTGATATACCGCCTGCGCCAACATCATGAATGGAAAGGATTGGATTATCTTTACCCCGCTGCCAACAGCGATCAATAACCTCCTGACAACGTCGTTCCATTTCAGGATTGCCACGCTGTACTGAAGCAAAATCAAGATTTTCACAACTGCTTCCGGAATTCATAGATGATGCGGCACCACCACCCAGGCCAATTAACATAGCTGGGCCGCCAAGCAAAACAATCTTAGAACCTACTGCTACCTCACCTTTAAGGACATGTTCTGATTTAAGGCTGCCGAGACCGCCTGCCAGCATAATGGGTTTATGATAGCCGCGAACCTCAGTACCGCTTGATGTGTTCACTTTTTCTTCAAAGGTTCTAAAGTAACCACAGATATTGGGACGACCAAATTCATTATTAAAAGCCGCTGCACCAATAGGTGCTTCTAACATAATATCCAGAGCTGAAACTATTCGTTCAGGTTTACCGTAATCATGCTCCCAGGGCTGCATTAAATTCGTTATTTTTAAATTTGAGACAGAAAAACCGCTTAAGCCTGCTTTTGGTTTGGAGCCCTGCCCGGTTGCACCTTCATCACGTATCTCACCACCTGAACCGGTTGCTGCACCGGGAAATGGTGATATAGCCGTTGGATGATTATGAGTTTCGACTTTTATTAAAATATGGCAGTCTTCCTGTGAATAAGTATATTCTGAGATATTACTATCAGGGTAAAAACGATTAATATTAAAGCCTTCAATAACCGCACAATTATCACTATAAGCAGATAAAATACCTTCTGAATTATGATGGTAAGTATTACGTATCATTGAAAACAGCGACTTATCCTGTTGTTTAGCATCAATTGTCCAGTCTGCATTAAAGATCTTATGACGACAGTGCTCTGAATTGGCCTGTGCAAACATCATAAGTTCAACATCAGTTGGATTTCTACCAAGCTGAGTAAAGTTATTAACCAGATAATCGATTTCATCTTCTGCTAATGCAAGGCCCAATTGTGTATTTGCCTCAACTAATGCTTTGCGACCTTTTTCTAAAATAGGAACACTGGTGTATGGGCTCGGATGATGTTGTTCAAACAAAGCATTGGCCTGTTCTATTTCAAAGAAACAGGTTTCAAGCATCCTGTCATGTAACTCTTGTGCCAGTTCATCACGATGCAAGTCTGAGAGTTGATAGTTCGCTGGAAAATCAATAGTATAAAGAACGCCGCGCTCAATGCGGTTAATCTCATGCAAACCACAATTATGAGCAATATCAGATGCCTTACTCGCCCATGGAGAGATTGTTCCTATTCTGGGTACCACAAGAAATTCAGAGCCGGTATACTCAATTTCATCTGATTGAGCGCCATACATTAATATGCGCTCTAAGACAGTTTGTTGTTCAGCTGTTATTTCTTTATCAGAATCTACAAAATGAATATATTGACTGGTTACCGAGTGAATGTTCGAAACCACTGCGCGAAGCTTATGTAATAATTTTTCAAGTCTGAAGGGTGATAAGGCTGATTTGCCACGCAGAATTAGCATTTTTGCTAGTCTCTTTTTCTTTTAAAGAAATAGGAAATTTCTCCTATTTTAGCAAAGTATAGGCAATTTAGGGTAGAGAGTATTTAATTATTAAGAAAAAAAGTAAAATAGCTCTCCTTAAATCAGTTACCTGACAATTTAGTGATGCAATGATAAAAAAAGAATTTACCTCTTTAGATGATAAAACGCTTGATCCCGCCAGCCTTCCTCCAACGGGTATATTGACCTTGTTATACCCATGACCTATGAAAATGCTTGATTTTCATAGAGAAGAAGATCAAAATTATCCAATGACGCAAATTACTCTCACAGCCCATGA
>JAIVER010000144.1 GCA_023864145.1 Thiohalomonas sp.
ATATACCAGTAAGCGGTACAGAAAATTACTGAGTGATTATGGGATCCGAGCAAGTATGGGTGATGTTGGAGCTTGTTGGGATAATGCCGTAATTGAACGCTTTTTTGGAAGTCTCAAGCACGACTGGATATTTAAAATTGCTCAACCTACCCGTGAACATATGAAGAAAGATGTCGCAGTTTACATGAGGTATTACAACCTTGAAAGGCTGCATACAGCGAATGGTTATCAGTCACCAATTAACTAACTATGAAAATTCTCTAAAAAAAGTGTCCGGTTGGACTTGACTAGTACACTCATAATTGTTGTTTGTTTACTATCAAACATCAGTCACAACTCTTATAATAATAGATTATGTATTAAAAAGACGTGAATTCCTTTTAAATTTACACAATTTTCTTTATTTTAATAGCCCTTTATTTTTATAAACTATCATTTTGAGCTTTTTTATGACAAAAAAAATGCATATTATATTTTTATATTTAGCACTAAATATAAAACATAGTAGACAATCATGACACCAGATGAGTATTGCCGGGAAAAGACTCAGCAAAGTAGTTCAAGTTTTTATTATAGCTTTCTATTTTTAAATGATTCCCAACGTCAGGCCATGACGGCATTGTATGCCTATTGTCGTGAAATTGATGATGTGGTGGATGAATGTACTGATCCGTTTGTCGCAGGCAATACGCTTAATTGGTGGCGAGACGAAATACACGAGACTTTTCACGGCACACCGAATCACCCGCTTGCTATAGCATTAAAAACAGCTGTTAATAACTATCCCCTGCAAGAAAAGTATTTTATTGAGCTTATTTCAGGAATGGAGATGGATCTTCATAATAATCAATATGCCAGTTTTAATGAGTTATCGTTATATTGTTATCGTGTTGCCGGTACCGTCGGTTTATTAACCATAGAGATCCTTGGTTATACTGGCGCTGATACGTCTGAATATGCCCGCAATCTTGCTATCTCATTACAACTGATTAATATTTTAAGAGATGTCAAAGAAGATGCTCAACGTGGACGTATTTATATTCCCCAAGATGAATTAGTTAAATTCTCAGTGAGGAAATATATGCTCATGAGTCATTCTAACACTCCGGAAACACTTAACTTATTCAGGTTTCAGGCCGATAGAGCGCTTGTTTATTATGAAAAGGCCTTTTCTGCTCTTGATAAGAAAGATCGGTATGCACAAAGAACCGGCATTATCATGGCTGAAATTTATTTTGCTTTACTAAAAAAAATTCAAGACCAGCAGTATCCCGTGTTAGAAAAAAGAGTTTCTTTAGCCAAATTTAAAAAACTCTGGCTTGCCTGGTCTGCAGGACGTCGTGAGTACAAGCTGTCACAACAATTATTATACCATTCTGCAAATTAAAGACCCGTTATGTCTATACCCGCCCGTATTCAACATCTTGATAATAAGTCCGTTATTATTGTTGGAGGTGGCTGGAGCGGTCTTGCCTGTGCAGTTACTCTGGCCAATCAGGGGATTAAGGTTCACTTACTTGAGTCTGCTCGTCAGCTCGGCGGCCGGGCACGTCGCATCCAGCTTAAAAGATTTATATCCGGGCAAAGCATCGATAATGGTCAGCATATAATGTTAGGTGCTTATCATTCAACCTTAGGCCTCTTTAAGCTCCTGGGTATTGATGAGGCTGATATTCTTGAACGTCAGCCGCTTGATCTCAATTTATATTCTCCCTGTCATTGTTCAGTCAGATTAAAAGTCCCTGGACTGCCTGCACCATTGCATTTGATCTTCGCATTGTTGAGTACACAGGGGCTGACTTTAAATGAGCGTATTTCAGCAATCAAAATCTCACTTAAGCTGGCTGTGAATCACTATTCACTTAAACAGGATTTAAGCGTTAGTGAGTTACTAAAAAAACATCAGCAGCCACCTATTGTTATTCAAACACTTTGGGAACCATTCTGTCTGGCAACAATGAATACACCTATCCATCATGCCTCTGCACAAGTATTTCTTAATACGTTAAAAGATACTTTCAGCAGAAATAGAAAGGATTCTGACCTGTTATTTTTTAAAAAAAATCTATCAGCAATTTTTTGTGATCCTGCCTTTGCATTTATTAGTCAACATGAAGGTCAGGTAAACTATGCCGCTAAGGTCATTGAGATTAATATCAGAAGCTCAGAAATGCATCTTCAATCTTCTAAAAAACCTGTTTATGACTTTGTTATTACGACACCAGACACCTCATACCACTCTCATACCGTTGTTTTAGCAACACCCCCACATATTAGCGAACGGTTATTACACAGTAAGAATAATCTCTCTATAGTGGCAAAAAAATCTTTTTTGAAGCCAGAAAATGCATCATTAAATTTTAACTACGAACCTATTTACACCGTTTATATGCAATACCCGCCTTCAGTAAAATTACCATGCAAAATGGTGGCTTTTTTTGATACGATTGGACAATGGGCAATTGATCGTTCTTTGTGTCAACAGGATGGTCTCATTGCTATAATCATCAGTGGTCCAGGTAAACAAACACAAATACCTCATAATCAATTAGCTGACTTAATACACCAAGAACTAAAAGTATGTATTCCTGACCTGCCTCAATGGCTTGACTTTCGTATTATCAGTGAAAAAAGAGCTACATTCAGCTGCACTGTTAATATCGAACAACAACGGCCTCTAAACAACACCATTATTGCAGGACTTTTTCTTGCAGGCGACTATACGAATACCCATTACCCTGCTACTTTGGAAGGAGCAATCAGGAGTGGTATTAATACCGCTCAGCTAATTATTAATAGAAACGTTGGTAAATAATCAATTTATTTTGTTTTTGGCTAAATAATCACTTTACCCTATAGAAAAACAAAGCTAAAATGTTGCGTTAATTTCGCAATTTCATCATTTAAGGATCTGCTAAATGTATAATTATTCAGCCCCCCCTCAATTATTAAAAGATCGGATTATATTAGTAACCGGTGCTGGTGATGGTATAGGTAAGCTTGCAGCAAAAACCTTTGCTCAGTATGGTGCCATAGTCATTTTACTGGGTAAAACCATTGCAAAATTAGAAGCAGTCTACGATGAGATTGAAAAAGATAATGGCCCTCAACCGGCAATCTACCCAATGAATCTTGAAGGTGCAACCGGAAAAGATTTTGAAGATATGCAGCAGACACTTGATGAAGAATTTGGACGACTTGATGGACTATTACATAATGCAGCGCAGCTAGGCACTCTTATGCCTATTGCACAATATGATATGGCACTCTGGGGTAAAGTCATGCAGGTTAATCTTAATGCTCCCTATATGATCACCAGAATGTGCCTGCCTTTATTAGAAAAATCTCAGGATGCATCAGTTATTTTCACCAGTGATGACGTTGGTATTCATGGCAAGGCTTACTGGGGTGCTTATGGTATCACTAAAGCCGCTGGAAACAATCTGATGCAGATACTTGCCGATGAGATGGAAGTTAATACCCCAATCCGCTTTAACAGCATTAATCCTGGCACTGTGGCCACAACTATGCTGGCAAAGGCCTATCCGGGCTTAGATCCAACAGATTTAGCAAAACCTGAAGATATTATGAATGCTTATTTATATTTAATGGGTGAGGATAGTAAAGCGGTTAATGGTCAGATCGTTAAGGCGCAACCTGAATCATAGAATTTAAATGCCAGGCAAATATAAGTTCGTTTGCTCGGGTAGCTTAAGCCAGGAAAGTGCTTTTTTCCATATACTCAGAAATCAGAAGCGGTTTCTCAATGCCGAAACCCTGGGCATAGTCAACGCCGATATCTTTTAAGACAGCAATTATTTCAACATATTCGGCCACTGTTTTCATACCAAGAAAGTGACCTATCTCATTAATGGATTTAACCATTGCCTGAACGGCTGGACTATTAACAATATCTTTAATGAAAACACCATCAATCTTAAAATAATCTACAGGCAGATTATTTTAAATAAGCATAAGAAGATTGACCCGTACCAAAATCATCCAGAGAAAATTCACACCCCATTTCTTTAATCCTAGTTTAATCAGTTGAAAATAGGCTAAAATCACAAGCATTTGAAAAACAAGGATGATATGATGGTTTTGCCATCCAAATCTGATCACCCAACAGGTGTACTGGTCAAGTCCAACCGGACACTTTTTTTAGAGAAGTTTCATAGTTAATTGGTGACTGATAACCATTCTCTGTATGCAGCCTTTCAAGGTTGTAATACCTCATGTAAACTGCGACATCTTTCTTCATATGTTCACGGGTAGGTTGAGCAATTTTAAATATCCAGTCGTGCTTGAGACTTCCAAAAAAGCGTTCAACTACGGCATTATCCCAACAAGCTCCAACATCACCCATACTTGTTCGGATCCCATAATCACTCAGTAATTTTCTATACGCTTACTGGTATATTGAGAACCTCGGTTACTGTGAAAAACAAGCCAAAAGGTGGTTGCCTTAAGTTGCAGGCCATGATCATTACTTTGCATATCAAGTCTGTTCTCATTCGTTTACTGACGTACCAGCCGTACAATACGGAGCGAGTACAAATCCATTACAACAGCCAAATACATCCACCCTTCACCTGTTTTTAAGTAGGTAATATCTCCGGACAAAATATGATTAGGCGCAACAGGATCGAAGTTCTGATTAAGCAAATTATCCGCCACCTCATCATTATGATTTC
>JAIVER010000145.1 GCA_023864145.1 Thiohalomonas sp.
CATGGGCTGTGAGAGTAATTTGCGTCATTGGATAATTTTGATCTTCTTCTCTATGAAAATCAAGCATTTTCATAGGTCATGGGTATATAGCCAGCAGAGCTCCTAAAAGGCATGTCAGACGTTACAAAATATTTTATATTGCTGCTAAAAGCAAAAAATATAGCGGCATAATAGATTTATCTAGGGTAAACCCTTAATTTAATAGCGAAGATTCAGTTAAACAAATCAATTTAAGAATTTTACTATATTCTTATAACCAAGTTAAGTGACCAGGAACAGATTCAGTCATTATTTGTTTTACCATCACTCAATACAGGCTGTAAATAGTTAACTGCCTGTTCAAAAATATCATCAGCTTCAGTGGCAATCCAGACTGCATTCTCTTCTCGACGTAACCAGGTCATCTGACGTTTGGCAAATTGACGAGTAATGGTAATGCCCCGCTCAATCATTTGTTCTTTATTCATTTTACCCTGCAGATACTCCCAAACTTGTCGATAGCCAACTGCTCGCATTGAGGGCAAGGATAAATCCAGATCACCTCCTTTAAACAATCCTTGTACTTCTTCGATAAAACCCTGTTCAATCATTTGCTTAAAGCGCATAGCAATACGTTCTCGTAATAAGTCTCTGGATTCAGGCGCTATGATAATTTTATAGGTGTCCCAGGGTAATGCTTCAGCCCGATTTTCCTGCTGCAGCTGAGTCATTAATTTACCGGTAATTTCATAAACTTCCAATGCTCTCTGTACTCGCTGCGGATCATTGGGGTGGATTTTTCTGGCTGCCTGCAGATCAATGGCTGTCAGCTTTTGATGCATAAACTCTGCCCCATGCACATCGGCCTCAGCCTGGAGCTTTGCGCGCACCTCCTCATCCGCTTTGGGCAGCTCAGACAAACCGTATAACAGACTGCGGTGATAGAGCATGGTGCCGCCCACTAATAATGGGATTTTATTTCTGGCATCGATATCTTCCATTGCCTGTAACGCATCTGCTCGAAAAGCAGCGCTAGAATAGCTTTGTGAGGGATCTAAAAAATCAATTAAGTGATGTGGGGCTACAACCAGTTCTTCTTTGGTCGGCTTTGCTGTACCAATATTCATGTCCTTATAAATCAGTGCAGAATCGACACTGATAATTTCAAAGGGATAATGTTTAACCAGCTCAATGGCTAAATCGGTTTTTCCTGAGGCAGTGGGCCCCATGATAAAGACTGCTGTTGGTTGTTTTGTCATTTTTCTTTAATTATTACTTTTAATGATCTGTTAAGCCAGAAGTTTATTCAGACTGGATTCATCAAGTGCTTTCCAGATAACAGGCTTAATCATTGCTGCCTGCTCAACTCCATATTGCTGTATTTGTTCTGCAAGCATCATCAAAAGACGCTCTTGCTCTGATGCATTTAATGACTCAGAGCTGATAGCATTTGTAAAGGCTGCCATCATTTGAGATTCATCAATAGAGGCTTTATGTTTAATATTTTGTAAAACAGCATGAATAAAAGTATCTATATCTATTTTGCAAGCAGGTATATTACATAGAAACGGTCTTTTTCTCACCAACAGAGTATCTTCTCCTAACTGGCTTAATACCAGACCCCAGTGCTGCAATGCCGTTTGATGTTCAAGTATAGAGGTAATTTGCTCATTGCTGAGACTAATGCTTTCAGGGATCAATAATGGACTGCTTTGACCCGGCTGAAATACTTGTTTTAATAAGAACTGTTGTGCCCGTTGAATATGAATAATAAAGACTTGTGCCTGTTGTTCACTATTGACTGACTGGCTTATGAGATAATTGGGAATTAAACAGCCCAGAGATGTACCGAAAAAGGTCCCAACAAAAGTGTCGAGATTCGTTTTTACTTCGGCTGAGTGATTAACGCCTGTCTGTTCATCTTTTTGCAATGAATTCTGCTTATCTGAACGATAAAGCTGCGTCAATCCATTAAGCTGTTCGGCAATCTCATTTTGATTCAGGCTTGAATGAACAGGCGGCTGGTAATGATATAATGAAGGCTTATGGTAATTTATTTGGCTATAGCGATTAACATACGCACCATTATCAGCAATATATGCCGGTACCTGTTCTGCAGATTCTGATGGTTTTGCAAAAAGTTCAGGTATATCTGACGCTGGGAAAAGAGCATCTTTGATCCCGCTATAAATAAAGTCATGCACTAATCGGGCTTGCCTAAAACGAACTTCATGCTTGGTGGGATGAACGTTGACATCAACTTGCTGCGGGTCAATCTCTAAATACAGTAAGTAAGCGGAAAAGGTATCATCCGGCAATAGCTCCTGATAGACCTGCCGCAGTGCATGGTTAACCAGTTTATCTTTAATATAACGACCATTGACATAGAAATATTGCCAGTCTGACTGCTTTCTATTCCATTGCGGCGCACTCACCCAGCCCCACAAACGGATCGGCCCCATATTGCTGAAATGGTTAGAGCTAAAATCCACTTTGCTGGCATTGGCTAAAAATTCAGGGGAAAATAGCTTAGTAATACGTTGAATGATGGCTTTTTCGGTCACTGCTTTAGGCAGGTTTCTAAGAAGTTTTTTATTATGTGTCAGCTTAAAAGTAATATCAAACTGGCTCAAAGCAATACGTTTGACGATATCATCGATATGTTTAAATTCTGTTTTAACCGTGCGCATGAACTTGCGTCTGGCTGGCGTATTAAAAAACAAATCACGTACATCTATTGTTGTACCTTGCGGGTGTGCAACAGGTTCCGGCTCTGCACTATAGTTAGCAAAATCACTATCTGTGCCGGTATTGATCATCCATGCCTGCTCCTGCTCAGCCTGTTTACTTTTAAGAGAGAGCCTTGAAACCGCACTAATACTGGCCAGTGCTTCACCGCGAAACCCCAGACTAATAATTTGCAGTAATTCATTAAGGGTTTTTATTTTGCTGGTGGCATGACGGGTGACCGCTAATGCTAAATCCTCTTTATTAATACCTTCACCATCATCAATAATACGGATCAGGGCACTGCCACCATGTTCAATTTCAATCTGAATTTGACTACTATGGGCATCAATAGCATTTTCCAACAATTCTTTGACCACAGAAGCGGGTCGTTCAACGACTTCTCCTGCGGCAATTTGGTTGGCCAGCTGTAAGCTGAGGGTTTTAATGCGCGAGCTAACGATACTACTCCTAAACTAAGTATTTTTCAGGAATTTTATGTTAGTCAAAACAGATGTGCAACCTAATAAGGGCCTTGGAAACAATAAAATTAAATGACATGATAAAAAAAGACTAACTCCTTTCATATTTTTGTCATATGAATCAGCTAATATCAAATTTTTAATTGATAAGATTAATTGTCGGCATATTGATGATTGCGAATGATACCTGGATACTTATCAGGTAATTAGATTTAAGCTTCAATTTTATCGCTGCTGTTTTCTTTTACCGAATGAATGAAACGAACATAGAAATTAACAACAACAATCAAACGATTAGTGACATCTGTCGTCATTCTCGTGTTTCCATCTGAAATATCTTCCAGAAATTCAATAACTGTCGTTGAAAAT
This sequence comes from Thiohalomonas sp., assembly GCA_023864145.1. Lineage (GTDB taxonomy): Bacteria > Pseudomonadota > Gammaproteobacteria > GRL18 > GRL18 > GRL18. The sequence goes on from JAIVER010000145.1 coordinate 3,558, forward strand.
TGAGTTAAATGAGTTGCCTATATCATTTTTGACAGTACCTTAATAAAGTGAATTGATAACTTAAACTGAAGTAAATTTTCCAGATCATCAGGCACATTATTAATTGCCGTTATATCATATGACAGGTTTGACAGGTTATCTTCAAATATCCTGGATAAAAACATCAAATTTTTGGGACAGCTCAACCCCACTTTACAGTTTTCTGAGCTCAGCAATAAAAAAGGAAGTCATCAAACCCGTGTTCTGAGATAATATTGTTAACAGACAATTTATCCAGGAGGAATACCCGTGACAGGCTTCCACAACACTGATTTAAGGAGTTCCCAGAAAATAGAGTTTAGCGCAAAGGTATTGGCAAACCAAGGGTTACATGGTTCAGTGACTCAAAAGAGTCAAGAGTATGGTTTATCTCGCCCCACACTCTATCGTGTTCAGGAAAATACCGCAGAAATTTTATTCCAGCATTTCACTCAAACACAGGAGCAACTAAAAGCCCGTACCATCACGGTTGATCAAGTACAACTGGAACGTACCATTATTGCGTTGTCGATTATGGCACCTAATAGCATCCGTGCCATAGAAGATCTGATTCCCATCATTTATCCTGGTGTCACTCCTTCCTTTGGGAGTATTCAGTCCTTGCTTATTGAAGCACAGGAGAAGGCAAGACAATTTAATAACACGCTTGATTTCTCATTAATCAAAGTCGCTGCAGTCGATGAAATGTACAGTCAAAGCTCACCTGTTTTAGCGGGAGTTGATTTAGAGAGTGGTTTCCTGCATTCACTTGAATTATGCGAGAGTCGCTCCACAGAAGATTGGGAGATGGTCTTAAAACGAGCCAAATCAGAAGGATTGAATTTAGACATTGCTGTTAAAGATGCAGCACCTGGAATTGCTTGTGGCGTCAAACAGGTTTTTCCAGATGCCCAACAAAGAGATGATTGTTTCCATATTTTATACGATATAAATAAAGTGAGACGGGAAATAAAAAGTCATACCTATACCCATGACCTATGAAAATGCTTGATTTTCATAGAGAAGAAGATCAAAATTATCCAATGACGCAAATTACTCTCACAGCCCATGA
>JAIVER010000146.1 GCA_023864145.1 Thiohalomonas sp.
GCTGATTTTTCATAGGCTGTGAGAGTAATTTGCGTCATTGGATAATTTTGATCTTCTTCTCTATGAAAATCAAGCATTTTCATAGGTCATGAGTATATAAGATGATATTGTCACTATTTTTCAACACTATCGAGACCGTGCTGATTGTGAAAATAATTTTGATGAATTAAAAAATCAATGGGGTGGGGAGGTTATACCACCCATAAAATAAAGAGCTGTCAATTCATGGCTCGAATGATTGCATTGATATGTAACTGGTGGAATTTATTTGTTCGATTAGCCATTCCACACAAACACCATGAGGCAATTACCAGTCGTCCATTATTGCTCAGTAGCATTGGCAGATTGACTGAACATGGTCGTCAAAAGAAGATGGTTATTAGCAGCACTCATGGTGATATTACGACATTAAAATCAGCATACATCCGACTTGTCGACTTTTTTGATGAGCTTAAAACAACTGCGACGCAGTTAAATTACAATGAGTGCTGGAGCCTTATTTTGGCAAAGGCAATGGAGAAATTTAAGGTTAATCGGGGCTCTGATAATTATGTGGGACTGCCAGTTCCTTCATAGAACATAATGAGCCAGACTTTTAGGTTGTTTATGCTAAATTTTGGTTGCTGGCAGGGTTAACTGATTTTTTTAGGATGATAGCATTGCCCGCCTTGGTGGTGATGAATTTACCATTATCCTGTCATCTTTTAATGATAGTGATGATATTGAAAGAGTTGCACATAAATTAATTAAGTCGGCACAAGAAAAGATCAGTATCGACTCCAGAGTTTATCAACTAACGGTGAGCATGGGTATTAGTCTTTTTCCAGGAGATGCTGATAATATCAAATCACTGATGCAACATGCTGATTTAGCAATGTATAAAGTAAAGGAGCAGGGGCGTAATGCCTATCAGTTTTATAGTCAATGATTTGTTACTCGTTTTAGTTTGTTCATTTTAAAGACTGTAAAGCTGCTCGTACTTCGTCATAGGCATAGTCTTCATAATGACCAAAGTGTCCTGATTGGCAGGCTCTTATTTTGCTTAGCCAGGGAGTGCTGATAGCGCATAAATAACGGCATATCAGTTCACTGGATGCAGGCTGTGCAAAGTGCTTAATGACACTATTGTTCAGATCAGTGATGATAGTTTGTAATTCATCCAGTCCTATTGTCGGCAGGGTAATTTTTTCCGGCCAGGCTTGATACTTGCCCAGACAAACAGAACAATGGCCGCAATTTTGTGTGACTTGCTGATCAGAAAAATAATGAGCCAGTTGTTGAGTAAGACAGCTTTGTGATTGAAACAGTGACAGCATCTCATTAAGCCGTTGTATCTGGGCCTGCTCTTTATGTTTGAATTTTTGATAGAGAGTTTGAGTTAACTCTTTTGCATCAAACTGATTATTAATCACGTGATAAACATCGGTCATTTGTTTACTTTCTAAAACTATCCAGCCTTTTTCCTGAAAATATTCAAGTGCAGTAATAATAGGTTGACGATCGCATTGATAGTGAGCCTGAATCTGCTCAAGACACAGAGTAATCCATATTCTTGAGTGTTGGCTATTGTTTAAAATCGCTTCTACAAATGTTTGTCGTTTTCCTTTAAATTGGTGTATTAGTTCATCTTGTGTGATTAATAATTTGAATTTATATTCTGCAAAATAACTGTATTTAGCTTTAATGATGCCTTCAACTTCCAGGTAGACTAATAAAGTTTTTAAGGGTAATTGACGAATATTACTCAAGTTAGAAAGAGTATAGAGCATGACTTCCCATTGCTCACCTTTAGTTTTGTCATTGGCTATCTCATTGAGCACGGTTTGAATACCGGATAACTCAGGCGTGTCGCCATAAACAAAGTTTTCTAAGACGCTCAGGCCATTTAAATTACCGAGTAATATACAATGAGAAGACCTGCCGTCACGTCCGGCACGGCCAATTTCCTGAGCATAATTTTCGATTGATTTAGGCAGGTCATAATGGATGATATGACGAATATTGTTTTTATCAATACCCATACCAAAGGCAATGGTGGCCACGATGCAATGAGTTTTAGATGCCATAAAGCGTTCTTGAATGGCTGCACGAACGTCACTTTTTAGTCCAGCATGATAGGCTTCTAATGGTGCTTCTGCAGAGCATTTATTTTGATTGAGCCAGGCGGTTATCTTTTCGGCTGTTTTTTGTAAGGTGACATATACAATTGTAGCTTCACCTTGATGAGAGAGAATGTAATTATCTAAAAATTTCAGTTTGTCTTTTTCAGCGCAGGGATAAACACTAAGCTCCAGATTGTCCCGATAAAAACCAGTGCTGATAATATTGGTTTTATCAATCTGAAACTCTGCAGAGATATCGTCAATAACATGGCTGGTGGCTGTAGCCGTTAATAATAACGCCTGCGGGATATTAAATTCTTTTTGATAAGCCGGCAGTTTTATATAATCCGGTCGAAAATTATGACCCCATTCTGAAATGCAATGTGCTTCATCAACCACCATGAGTGAAATGGGTATCTGTTTTATAAATTCCCGAAAACGTTCATTTTTAAGACGTTCTACGGAGATCATTAAAATCTTTATCTGACCGTTTCTAACTCCTTGTAATACCTCCCTGCTTTTTTCTCTGGACTGGGTAGAATCGATACTGGCAGCAGGGATATTATGTGCTCCTAAAAAATCAATCTGATCTTTCATTAAGGCCAGCAGGGGTGAAACTACTAAGGTAAGGTGAGGAAGCATTAAGGCCGGTAATTGATAGCATAGCGATTTACCAGAGCCAGTGGGAAAAATTGCGGCCACTGACTGACTATTAATGATGGCCTGAATGACTTCATTTTGTCCGTTACGAAGAGAACTAAAACCAAAATGATTTTTTAAGAGTTGTTCAATTTTTGTCATTTTAAAAATACTCTTACCATTAATGCTGATAGGAATACCCATCGCTGCTTCACAATCAATATAACCCAAAGCACGGGCTGCTGCGCCTACTCGTTGCTGTACCCGGTTATCAATATTTAACATGCTGGCTTGTTTAGCTGCTGATGACAGGGCAACACCAATATCCATCATACGCATAATGCAGTGAGGACCGGTATACCCCATTTCGAAATCTTTCAGCTCACGTGAATTTTCAAATTCTTTACAGGTACTATAACCACAACCGCCACAATCGTATCCTGCAGGCCGATTAACAGCAGCCCTTGTGCGCTTTCAGCATTGTCGGCATCACGATGCCAGTAATTTTCTTTAAAACTATTATGAGGATATTTATGCATTTCGTCGGCAATTTTTTGCAGATCGTCTGCTTCAGTGATTGCGACTATTTCCAGGCAGTCTTTACCGCCAGCTTTGGGGGCGATGATAGCTGATGCTGCCATTAAGTTAAGGACTGTTTCGATAGTTGCTTTTATGCTTTTTTCATTCATTTTTAGAACTCTTAATTTGTTTTTTTATTAATTTTAAAAAACGTTTAACACGTCGTTTATTGACACCAAAATCACTATACCCATGACTTTTTATTTTTCGTCTCACTTTATTCATATCGTATAAAACATGGAAACAATCATCTCTTTGTTGGGCATCTGGAAAAACCTGTTTGACGCCACAAGCAATTCCAGGTGCTGCATCTTTAACAACAATGTCTAAATTCAATCCTTGTGATTTGGCTCGTTTTAAGACCATCTCCCAATCTTCTGTGGAGCGACTCTCGCATAATTCAAGTGAATGCAGGAAACCACTGTCTAAATCAACTCCCGCTAAAACAGGTGAGCTTTGACTGTACATTTCATCGACTGCAGCGACTTTGATTAATGAGAAATCAACCGTGTTATTAAATTGTCTTGCCTTCTCCTGTCCTTCAATAAGCAAGGACTGAATACTCCCAAAGGAACGAGTGAGACCAGGATAAATGATGGGAATCAGATCTTCTATGGCACGGATGCTATTAGGTGCCATAATCGACAACGCAATAATGGTAGGTTCCAGTTGTACTTGATCAACCGTGATGGTACGGGCTTTTAGTTGCTCCTGTGTTTGACTGAAATGCTGGAATAAAATTTCTGCGGTATTTTCCTGAACAGGATAGAGTGTGGGGCGAGATAAACCATACTCTTGACTCATTTGAGTCACATGAACCATGTAACCCCTGCTTTGCCAATACCTTTGCGCTAAACTCTATTTTCTGGGAAGTCGTTAAATTAGTGTTATGCAAGCCTGTCACGGGTATTGCTCCTGGATAAATTGTCTGCTAACAATATTATCTCAGACACGTGTTTGATGACTTCCTTTTTTATTGCTGAGCTCAGAAAACTGTAAAGCGGGGTTGAGCCTCCTCAGATTTCCAATTTGTAATGATGATTATTTAGTTGAAGAAATTACCTATGACGACATGATGTCTATTCTCGCCTCTCAAACCCCGACGAGCAGAATCATCACTGACCACTTTGCTCATCCCTAATAATCGTGAATTAACTTGATCACTCATTAGATTAGTGATGTGTGCATAGCGATTATGTCTCGACAAAATGGAAAGAAATAATGAGGCCAGTACATTCACTTTTTTAGGCGCATTATTGCTTCGATAATGTAAAGGACAATTGCTTACCCAGGGATCAAATCGACCACCTAATTTTAA
>JAIVER010000147.1 GCA_023864145.1 Thiohalomonas sp.
GCTTACCCAGGGATCAAATCGACCACCTAATTTTAAAAACTGGATGAAAAAGGGTAATTGCCCCATGGGGGTGACTTTGGCATTGGAATCCTATTCAATATGTAATTTTCCAGCATAAGTGTCAACTTCTACCGCCTCAGAAAGTGGATTTCTAGTCGCTAAAGCCTGATCACCCGTTGGGTGATCAGATTTGGGTGGCAAAACCATCATTTCATCCTTGTTTTTCAAATACTTGTGATTTTAGCCTATTTTCAACTGATTAAACTAGGTTCAATAAAGTGAATGCCTAACTGATTTTCTTCTTAAAAAGAAAAAATTCTTTAAAACCTGACCACATTCCTCTGACAAAACCCCCGAAGTCACATCAGTCTGATGATTAAATTGTGCATTTTGAAGCAAATTAATAGCACTGCCTGCTGCTCCGGCTCTTGGCTCTGAGGCTCCAAAGACGACTCGTGAAATACGCGAATGAATAATAGCCCCGGCGCACATACTGCAGGGCTCGATGGTGATATAAAGCGTGGAGCCCGGCAAACGATAGTTTTTCAGCTGTTGTGCCGCAGCACGAATAGCCATAATTTCAGCATGAGCGGTGGGATCATGCTGCAGAATAGGCTGATTCCACCCTTCTGAGACTAATAGCTCATCCTTGAGCAATACCGCACCGACGGGCACCTCTCCCAGTTCAGCAGCTTTATGTGCCAGACTCAGAGCATGCCGCATCCAGTCTTCATCGGTAAGTGACATAATCTTAGAGGGCCACTTACTCCCACTCAATCGTGGCAGGCGGCTTAGATGAAATGTCATAACTGACACGAGTAACCTGATCCACTTCATTAATAATACGCCCTGAAATAGTCTCCAGCAGCTCATAAGGCAGGTGTGCCCAGCGGGCCGTCATAAAATCAATGGTCTCTACTGCTCTAAGAGCAATCACATAAGAATAACAACGACCATCCCCCTTCACACCTACTGATTTAACGGGTAAGAAAACAGCAAAGGCTTGAGAGACCTTATGGTACCAGTCACTTTTATGAAGTTCTTCAATAAAGATGGCATCAGCTTCACGCAAGATATCGGCATAGTCTTTTTTCACTTTACCTAAAATACGAACCCCAAGACCAGGACCCGGGAACGGGTGACGGTAAACCATATTATATGGCAGACCTAATTTCAGACCCAGTTCTCTCACCTCATCTTTAAATAATTCTCTCAGTGGTTCAACAAGACCCAGCTTCATATCTTCGGGCAGACCACCGACGTTATGGTGGGATTTAATCAAATGTGCAGTACCATTTTGACCGCCTGACTCAATCACATCAGGATAAATAGTCCCCTGAGCCAGCCATTTTGCATTATATAATTTGCCTGACTCTTCATCAAATACATTAATAAATTCATGACCAATAATTTTACGCTTTTTCTCCGGATCAGCTTCACCGGCCAGCTGATCTAAAAAACGTTTTTCTGCATCAACACGGATAACTTTAATACCCATGTGTTTAGCAAACATCGACATAACCTGATCGCCTTCATTAAGACGTAACAAGCCATTATCAACAAATACACAAGTCAATTGATCACCAATAGCCTTATGCAATAAAGCAGCAACCACCGAAGAATCAACACCACCGGAAAGCCCTAAAATAACTTCATCCGTACCCACTTGCTTACGAATAATATTAATATTGTCTTCAATAATATTGCCCGAATTCCAGAGAGTGTCACAACCACAAATATCGACAATAAAGCGTTGAAAGATGCGCTGACCCTGTTTAGTGTGAGTCACTTCAGGATGAAATTGAATACCGTAAAAATAACGTGATTCATCTGCCATTCCGGCAATCGGTGCATTATCTGTACTGGCCATCAGCTTAAAGCCTTCGGGCATCTTAACCACACGATCACCATGAGACATCCAGACATCTAAGATGCCATAGCCTTCTTCAGTGGCATGATCTTCAATGTTTTTTAATAAGCGTGAATGCCCATGTGCCCGAACCTGAGCATAACCGTATTCATGATGATCGGCATTTCCTACCTTACCATTTAACTGCTCTGCCATGGTCTGCATACCATAACAAATACCTAATACCGGCACACCCAGTTCAAACACAACACCGGCTGCTCTTGGGGTATCAGTAGCGGTGACCGTTTCCGGACCACCAGAAAGGATGATACCCTTAGGAGCAAAGGAGCGAATGGCTTCGGCATCATAATCAGATGGATGGATCTCACAATACAGACCTGCCTCACGGACACGACGGGCAATTAACTGAGTATATTGAGAACCAAAATCTAAAATTAAAATACGATGATCATGAATATTTTGTCTCATGTGTTTTCCTGCTTATAGGGCTGTTGCTCAAAATCAAAGAAGGCCGGCTACTCACTTTCAACTTTTGATTAAGTGTAAGTAAGCAGCCGACCTTCTTTATTTCTTTTTTTAAAAGAATGTAGACTTAAGTTCTATAGTTCGGTGCTTCTTTGGTGATGGTGACATCATGAACATGACTTTCAACCATACCGGCACTGGTGACTCGAATAAACTCTGGCTTACTACGCATGGTTTCGATATCAGCACAACCCGTATAGCCCATTGAGGAACGTAAGCCGCCCAGCATCTGATGTATCACCGGCTGCATGCCCCCTTTATAAGGAACCCTGCCTTCAATACCTTCTGGTACTAACTTATCTGCATCACTACTTTCCTGGAAATAACGGTCACTGGAACCCTGTTGCTGTGACATAGCACCCATCGAACCCATACCACGATACGATTTGTATGAACGTCCCTGAAAAAGTTCAACTTCACCCGGCGCTTCTTCGGTACCAGCAAAAATACTGCCAAACATACAACAGGAAGCACCGGCAACAATGGCTTTAGCAAAGTCACCGGAAAAACGGATACCACCGTCACCAATTAAAGGTACACCCGTTCCTTCAAGTTCTTTTGCCACATTCCTGATGGCGGTGATCTGGGGCACACCCACACCGGCAACAATTCGAGTGGTACAGATTGACCCGGGGCCAATACCCACTTTAACCGCATCGGCACCCGCGTCAACCAAAGCACGGGCCGCAGCGGCTGTAGCAATATTACCGCCGATCACCTGTACCTGAGGGAAATTCCTCTTTACCCAGCCAACCCGATTAATCACACCCCTTGAATGACCGTGAGCCGTATCAACAACAATAACATCAACGCCTGCTTCTGCGAGCACTGCAACACGTTCATCGGTTTCAGCGCCAACACCCACTGCCGCACCAACGCGCAAACGACTATGTTCATCTTTACAAGCATAAGGATAGTCAGTGGCTTTTTGCATATCTTTAACAGTGATCATACCGCGTAGCTGAAACGCATCATTAACAACCAATACTTTTTCAATGCGATGCTCATGCAATAAAGCCAGCACTTCATCTTTGGCTGTACCTTCAAGCACAGTGACCAGACGCTCTTTGGGTGTCATAATGCTGCTGACAGGTGCATCAAGGTGGGTCTCAAAACGTAAATCACGACTAGTAACAATACCGACGAGATCATCACCATCAACAACAGGTACACCTGAAATTTTATTTTCTCTGGTGAGCTCCATCACTTCACGTATGCTTTTTTCTGGAGACACTATAATGGGATCAGTGACAATACCACTCTCGTGTTTTTTAACCCGGGCAACTTCCCGAGCCTGTTCTTCAATCGTCATATTTTTCTGGATGATACCAATACCACCCTGCTGCGCCATAGCAATCGCCATACGATGCTCTGTAACCGTATCCATTGCAGCAGAAACCATAGGAATGTTTAACACAATATCTCTGGTTATTTTAGTCGATAGTTCAACCCCTTTAGGCAATACTTCAGAAAAAGCAGGAACAAGTAAAACATCATCAAAGGTCAGCGCTTCTTCAACAATTCGCATAAGTGGAAACTCCTCCAGGTGAAAGTTAAATAGATAACCGGTAATTTTAACCTATTTTAATTCATTAGAAAAGTTAATTTGGATATTAAATTTCCACATCCTATAAAAGTGATTTCATTTATGGGCTACAATTAAGGTAGGTTTTAATCAAGTTATCAAATAGACATAAATTTTATGTATTTATTATTTAAAACCTTTTAAAAAACACTTCCTTTGACCGTTTTCCTGGGATGATAGTGAAACACTTAGAGAGCATTAATTTTATTGAATCTCTTGCCAGAGGAACTCAACACTTTCACCAGGAAATTATAAGACAGAGTTTATTAAAAACGCTGCAAGATTTTTCTTTTAATGCGGATTGTGAATTATATCGACTTTATAATATGCAAACAGAAACAAGACTATCACTAATAGCAACTGATAAAGATGATATGGGACAGCTCAGCAATAAAAAAGGAAGTCATCAAACCCGTGTTCTGAGATAATATTGTTAGCAGAGAATTTATCCAGGAGCAATACCCGTGACAGGCTTGCACAACACTGATTTAACGACTTCCCAGGAAATAGAGTTTAGCGCAAAGGTATTGGCAAACCAAGGGTTATACCCAATCAACTTGAAAATGCAGGATCGAACACTTGGAAATTATCATTAATTCGAGAATCTAATGATTTTCCAATGCTCGGTAAAAT
>JAIVER010000148.1 GCA_023864145.1 Thiohalomonas sp.
TTCTCTATGAAAATCAAGCATTTTCATAGGTCATGGGTATATTCAACTAACCAAGTAGCCTTAATATAAGCAACAATGTCTTTTTGATGGTAGTAAGTCTGGTCTGTTAAATGAGCAATTAATTGTTCTGTTTGCTCTGCAGAAAGTTTACTAGACGAGCCGCCACTTTTAGTGCTTAGCTTTTTTGAGCCTTTGTAGTCTTTAATGTGACGTAATATGCTGGTTTCATGAATTCTTAAAGCCTGAGCGATCATGGGAACCTTCCAGCCTTTAGAGCAAAGTAGGATTGCTTTGATTCTATCTCGTTCTTTTCCATTTCCAGAATGCTTATGTTGCATTTCTAGAGCTGATTTTTCATGGGCTGTGAGAGTAATTTGCGTCATTGGATAATTTTGATCTTCTTCTCTATGAAAATCAAGCATTTTCATAGGTCATGGGTATAATTCAGTGTTACGTCCTTATCTCTATGTGCGCAAAGGCGTTAATCAGAATTTTCTAGAGCTTTTTAAAGCTTGGTAGAACCTAAAAACACGCAGGCAGGGTCGTTACAAAGGGACTTCTGCCCATGAATGCATTTCTGGCCAAAAAGTGGATGATTGGCTATCCACCAACCAGAGCCGTGCACTAAAAAAATCACCACTCAATACAGTTTTTCAGAATTTAAATATTCTGAGGTTGAGGTGTGCCTAAATGTAAAGCAAATTGCTTATATTTGATCTGTCCCCAGAGTTATTGCCTTCTTGGGCAAAGAGCTTTAGGGCCTCGGAAAAAATGATTTGTCCCAAATAGCACAGGCATTTTGTTCAGATTTTATGCGTATTAAAGGGCGCATAGTTGTTCTACGCAACCTTTGATACAACAACAAATCTGGGCAAAAGGGCAAGCTAGGTGGGATGAATCATTATTTCTGCGGTCCTTAGCCTTATTTTTTAGGCACATCCGGCATTATGGAAGTTAAACGTGTTTGCGGTAAACCAAGACGATGTTCATAAATCGCCGTATAGGCCAGGATACTGCTGACGTATTCACGAGTTTCTTTAAAGGGAATACTTTCTATCCAGCGATCAGCACTCATATCTTTATCTTTGGGTAGCCATGCTCTAACCCGATGTCCGCCGGCATTATAAGCTGCACTGGCTAATGCTGGTTGATCATGAAATTTATCCAACATCATATTTAAATATTTAGTGCCAAATTTAACGTTAGTCTCAGGGCTTAACAGTTGATTCTTACTGTTGTATTTTACTTTTAGTTTATGTGCAATTACTTTTCCGGTTGCGGGCATGATCTGCATTAAACCAAGTGCTCCAACTCGTGAGCGGGCATCTGTTGCAAACGCACTTTCTCTGCGAATGACCGCCAGTGTATAGGCTGGTTGTAATTGTTGTTTCTGAGAATATTTTGTGACTCGTTCTTTTTGCAGAACAGGAAAACGCAGTTCAATATCATTGCGTTGATCAGTATAAGCCATAGTGATAATGGCTCGATTGTGCCATCCCCATTGTTGGGCAACTTTCGCTGCAATGGCTCGCTCATTATTATTCATTTGTTGACGAGTTGTAAAATACCACTCTCTGCGTGCATCGGTTTTCCGGTCTAAAAGATAAAATTCCCGAGCGCGTAAAATACCGGAATGTTGAGCAATTTTTTCAAGCGTTTTGCTGTCAGGTGTTAATGGTGCATTCTGAAAATCATATGGCATATCCATTTTATCTGCGGCTAAAAAGCCGTAATAACTTCTGTTTTGAGCCAGTTGATAATAATCTTTAAGTGCTTCAGTCTTTTTACCTTGTTGTCTTTTACTGACGGCCAGCCAGTATTGCCAGCGAAAGTCTTTTTGTTCCTCCATAGAAAGGCGACTAATGGAAGTTTTAATAGCATCCCAATTGCCTTCACGAATAGCGCTGCGGGCACGCCATTCCCGTACTGTTTCATCACTATTCTGATCGCTTACTTTATCCAGGCAGAACCATGCTTTATCACCATGACGATAGGCTAATTTCATGCCGATAGCACGATACATTTTATCCTGTTCAGAAACAGGAAAGTGTTTTTTTTGTTGCAGTGATGCCAATAATTTAATAGCAGCTTCAGGCTTTTTATTTGCCATGCGTTCAACAGCATGGATTTGAATAGAAGACTTTATAGGGTGATTTTTTTTGAGTAACTTACTGGTTAGCACCTGTTCAGGTTTACGGTAAATTTTCCCCCATTCTTTAACCCACAATTGATCCTCATTACCCAGAGATTTTGCCAGATAAGCGGCCAAACTGGTACGGCCTTTGTTCATCGCCAGTTTAATACGACCCCATAGTAATTCGGGTGTCATTTTACCGGCATTTTTGAAGGCACTAAAGACGGGATCGCAGCTTTTTGGCTGGGACTTACCCGCCAGCCAGAGCTCGGGAATTTGTTTAAATGCCTGTTTTTTTTTATGTGTTTTAAGCAATGCATTAAGATAGTAACATTGGCGGCTAATTGATTTTTGAGGAATATAGGCATTGAGGTATTTTTGCCACTGTTCTTTTTTTGTCATTTTATCCAGCCAGGCAGTCCGCATCCAGCCTTCATAAGGTGTATCCTTATAATCTTTAAAAAACTGCAGCACCTGTTGTTCGCTCAAATGAGATAGTTTCTGACGATATTCTTTGTATTTTAAATAGGCTTGCAGAGGATAATTATCCAATCTGGCATAGTATTTTTTATACGTGCTATTTTGTTTTTTTTGCAAAGCGATTTCTGCTTTTAAGAAGATAATACGTTCTTTTTTGTAGGGATCGCTTATCCCTGTCTGGCTACTGGTATTGCCGGCAAACGAGTACTGACTGGTGAGTAGGATCGTTAAAATCAGGCAGTATAAAATAAATAAAATGCTGCAGGCTGTTTTTGGCTTCATGAGACCTATATCCATTTGACGAATTGATAGAGCATAAGATCCGCTTATCTTCCTTAGACTTAAATAATTTAGTTGGTCAATTACTAATGGGGCATATAATAGTATTATATGCCCTGCTTTTCCAATATGTAATCACTTATTAATAGTGGAGATTTTTTAATCCATGCACGACACATCCTGCTCAACAATAAATGCTCGAAAAGTCAGTCTGGCGCCGATGCTGGACTGGACGGATAAACATTTTCGTTATTTATTACGTCTGGTATCAAAAAATATCTGGCTTTATAGTGAAATGGTGACCACTGGAGGCATTCTTCATGGTGATAATTTACCGCGTTTTCTGGCTTATAACCATGAGGAACATCCCTTGACTTTACAGTTGGGCGGTAGTGATCCCGTTGATTTGGCAAAATGTTGTCGTTTAGCAGAGCAATATGGCTATGATGAGGTGAATCTCAATGTCGGCTGCCCAAGTGATCGCGTGCAATCCGGTGCTTTTGGTGCCTGCCTGATGCCTAAACCTGATTTGGTGGCAGACTGCATAGCTGGTATGGTGGCTAGTGTCGATATTCCTATTTCGATAAAAACCCGTATAGGTATTGATCATGAAGATCATTATGAGCAGCTGCAGGCTTTAGTTGAAACGGTTAGTAAAACAGGCTGTCGTTATTTTACTATTCATGCTCGTAAAGCCTGGCTGGAAGGTTTGAGTCCGAAGCAAAATCGGGATGTACCGCCTCTACGTTATGAATTTGTTTATCAATTAAAAAAAGATTTTCCAGAATTACACATCACTATTAATGGCGGTATAAAAAGCTTGTCAGAAATGCAGGCGCATTTAAAGCAGCTTGATGGTGTGATGATTGGTCGTGAGGCCTATCATAATACCTATCTTATGGCGGACGTTGATCAATATTTTTATGATTCAACACAGAAAAAAAGCACTCGCAAAGAAATTATTAATGCCTATGCGGATTATGTTGAGCAGGAAATGAGTAAAGGCGTCCCCCTGATTCATTTAACACGCCATGTGTTAGGCTTAATGTATAGCTGTCAGGGAGCAAAAAATTTCAGACGGGTGCTGAGTGAAAATGCCTGGAAAAAAGACCAGGGAGCACAGCTGCTCATACAAGCAGCCGCTGAAGTAGATTGCGATTGAATTTTAAAAGTGATCTGATATATACCCATGATCTATGAAAATGCTTGATTTTCATAGAGAAGAAGATCAAAATTATCCAATGACGCAAATTACTCTCACAACCTATGAAAAATCAGCTCTAGAAATGCAACATAAGGATTCTGGAAATGGAAAAGAAGGAGATAGAATCAAAGGCATCCTACTTTGCTCTGAAGGCTGGAAGGTTCCCATGATCGCTCAGGCTTTAAGAATTCATGAAACCAGCATATTACGTCACATTAATGACTACAAAGGCTCAGAAAAGCTAACCACTAAAAGTGGCGGCTCGTCTAGTAAACTTTCTACAGAGCAAACAGAACAATTAATTGCTCATTTAACAGACTAGACTTACCACCATCAAAAAGACATTGTTGCTTATATTAAGGCTACTTGGTTAGTTGAATATACCCATGACCTATGAAAATGCTTGATTTTCATAGAGAAAAAGATCAAAATTATCCAATGACGCAAATTACTCTCACAGCCCATGAA
>JAIVER010000149.1 GCA_023864145.1 Thiohalomonas sp.
CCTCCGCCTCCGCCTCCGCCAAAGATATCGCCAAATACGTCACCAAAGATATCACTGAAGTTGCCTCCTCCTCCAGCGCCCATACCGGCACTTTGATCGACACCGGCATGACCAAACTGATCATAAACCTGACGCTTTTGTGCGTTGGAGAGCACTTCATAAGCTTCTTTTGTTTCCTTAAAATGCACCTCAGCAGCAGGATCATCAAGGTTCCGATCTGGATGAAACTTCATTGCGAGGCGACGATAGGCTTTTTTCAGCTCTGCATCACTGGCTGTTTTATCAACCCCAAGTACTTCGTAAAAATCTCTTTTGGACATAATTTTTTAGCTTTCGTTGGTATTCTTTTATACAAACCCATAAAACAGGAAAACACAGGGCAGAGATTTACTCTATCCTATGTTTCTGTGGGAAGACTATAAAAAGTCAGTATTAATGACTTTTTATAGTCTTCAACCTACTTCTTAGAGTCATCCACTTCTTCAAATTCCGCATCAACGACATCATCAGCAGCAGTATTTTCAGCGGCAGCTTTGGCAGCACCTGCTGCGCCAGCAGCATCACCGCCTTGATTAGCATAGATACGTTCAGCCATCTTGGCAGAAGCATCTGTTAATACTTTGGTTTTTGCTTCAATATCATCCTTGTCTTCACCCTTGAGTGATTCTTCCAGATCTTTAATCGCGGCTTCAATGGATGTTTTTTCATCATCTTCGATCTGGTCACCCATATCTTCCATGGATTTCTTAGTGGCATGAATCATGTTTTCAGCAGTATTGCGAACAGTCACCAGCTCATGGAATTTCTTATCATCTTCTGCATGAGATTCAGCATCCTGAACCATACGGTCTACTTCATCATCAGATAAACCACTTGAGGCTTTAATGATAATAGACTGTTCTTTGCCTGTTGCCTTGTCTTTTGCTGATACGTGTAAAATACCATTAGCATCAAGGTCAAATGACACTTCAATCTGAGGTGTACCACGTTGTGCTGGTGGAATATCAGATAAGTCAAAACGACCTAGAGATTTATTTCCAGAAGCGACTTCACGTTCACCCTGCAGTACATGAACAGTTACCGCAGTCTGATTATCATCTGCCGTAGTAAATGTTTGCGAAGCCTTAGTTGGAATCGTAGTATTCTTTTCAACCAGCTTGGTCATAACACCACCAGCTGTTTCAATACCCAGAGATAATGGTGTCACGTCTAATAAGAGAACGTCTTTAACATCACCACCTAAAACACCACCTTGAATGGCAGCACCAAGGGCAACGGCTTCATCAGGGTTAACATCTTTACGAGGCTCCTTACCGAAGAACGCCTGTACTTTTTCCTGAACCTTAGGCATACGAATCTGACCACCGACCAGAATCACATCATCAATATCACCAACTGATAAGCCTGCGTCATTAATTGCTGTGCGGCAAGGGTCAATGCTGCGCTTAATTAAATCTTCAACTAATGATTCTAATTTAGCACGAGTGATTTTAACGTTTAAATGCTTAGGACCTGAGGCATCAGCTGTGATATAAGGCAGGTTAACATCAGTCTGCAAGGTTGAAGACAATTCAATTTTAGCTTTTTCTGCACCTTCTTTAAGACGCTGCATCGCCAGTGGATCACCACGTAAGTCCATACCCTGATCTTTCTTGAATTCATCAGCCAAATAATCAATCAGACGCTTGTCAAAGTCTTCACCACCTAAGAAGGTATCACCATTAGTTGATAACACTTCAAACTGGTATTCGCCATCAATTTCGGCGATTTCGATAATTGACAGATCAAGAGTACCACCACCTAAGTCAAATACCGCAATAGTGGAGTCACCCTTTGATTTATCCATACCATAAGCCAGTGCCGCAGCTGTCGGTTCATTGATAATACGTTTTACAGTCAGACCAGCAATTTTACCTGCATCTTTTGTTGCCTGGCGCTGAGAGTCATTGAAGTAAGCTGGTACGGTAATAACCGCTTCAGTCACTTCTTCACCCAGATAATCTTCAGCAGTTTTCTTCATTTTAGCCAGAATTTTTGCTGATACTTCAGGTGGCGCCATTTTAGTACCATGCGCTTCAACCCAGCCATCACCATTGTCTGCTTTAACAATTTTGTAAGGCACTAAATCGATATCTTTTTGTACTGCATCTTCATTGAAAGTTCGACCAATTAAACGCTTAACTGCATAAATTGTGTTTTCAGGATTAGTCACTGCCTGACGTTTTGCAGGTTGTCCAACTAATACTTCATCACCAGTGTAAGCAACAATAGAAGGTGTTGTACGATCGCCTTCTGCATTTTCTATGACTTTTGGCTTATCGCCATCCATAATGGCGACACATGAATTGGTTGTGCCCAAATCAATACCGATAATCTTACCCATTGTTTTCTCCTAAAATAATTCTTTCTGCTTATTTTTAAAATAAGCCATTTAATATAAGTTCTTTAGTGTATGTTTCTAAAGTGGGGTTATATTCACACTTTTCAAGGGGTTATTTGCTAGTAACATGCCCCTGGTTAAATTTATTTATTACTTGGCAACCATCACCATGGCAGGACGGATCAGGCGCTCATTGAGCAAATAACCTTTCTGCATAACAGCAACAATCGTATTAGATTCTTTACCTGGAATTTCCTGCATGGACATAGCCTGATGAAATTCAGCACTAAACGTATCACCATCTTCCGGTGCAATTTCTGTAATACCTATTTTAGTTAAGGCATCATTCATCATTTTCAAGGTCAGTTCCATGCCTTCACGAATTTTATGGACTGATTCATCTTCAATATCCATGTCAACTGCGGCTTTTAAACCCAGCTCCATAGAATCTTTGACGGGTAAGATCTCATTGATCATTTTTTCAATACCGAACTTTCTGGCATTGGCCACTTCTTTTTCAGTACGACGACGGATATTTTCCATCTCAGCTTTTGTACGCAGGGCAACATCCCAGTTTTCATCCGCTTTAGTCTGAGCCTGTTTAATACGGGCAATTAACTCTTCTGCTTCTAAAGCAGCCAGTTCATCAACAACTTCTTCATTAGCATTAATGTCTTCATTATTAGTATCTTCTGAATCTCCTGAGGGCTGAACCTTTATTTCTTCTTCTGGCACCTGCTCATCTGCTTTTTGTTCATCTGACATTATAAAATCCTGATTATTTCTCTTATGGACTGGCTCATAGCTGCCGGCTGTTTACTTAATTTATGAGCGTTTAAATTTGATAAAAGTAATTAACACATATTAAATAGGGCTTAATTTTCATGATTCAAGGCTGAAGAGAGTAATTTTGCTGTTAAATCAACAATGGGGATAACTTTATCATATGCCATACGTGTCGGGCCTATCACACCCAGTACGCCCATGCTTTGTCCTTCAATTTTATAAGGTGCTGCAACAACT
Source organism: Thiohalomonas sp. (assembly GCA_023864145.1). Lineage (GTDB taxonomy): Bacteria > Pseudomonadota > Gammaproteobacteria > GRL18 > GRL18 > GRL18. Next base: position 3,404 of record JAIVER010000149.1, read on the forward strand.
GAGCAATGATCTAGCGGCCCATAGCCTGATTCCTGTCCGATAAAGAGTTTGACACCATCAGCATCACTGACCTGATTGAGCAAACTCAGAATATGCTGCTTCTCATGAAAGGCTTCAAATAACTGCCTCATCCTGTCCATATTAGAGATATCATTATATTGCATCAGATTGGTTTCACCACTGATCATAAAATCATCCTGATCTTCATGATGCTCGGCAAAAGCATGGCTTGCCATCTGTATAGCAGAACGCATCATGTCATCCATTTTCTGACGGGTATTATCCATTTCCTGTAATAGTGTCTGACAAACAACCTTGATGGATTTACCTGCTAAAAAAGTATTGAGATAATTACTCATTTGCTGCAGTTGGGCAAGTGAAAAATCGCGCTCAACCTGCAATATCCGATTCTGAACTTCATTATCACTTTGCACCAGAATAGCCAGAATACGTTTATTCGACAGTGCAATAAACTCCACCTGAATCAAGGCAAGCAGTTCTTTTTTCGGCAGCACAACCAATCCGGCCATCTGCGTCATGCTTGATAAGGTATCCGTCGCATTTTCTAATATCTTGCTTTGCTCATCACTGTCTTTAATATGTGAAGCGACTTGCTTGAGCAGTGACTGATCCAGTTGTTTAACCGAGAGTAATGAATCAACAAATAATCGATAACCCTGTACCGTAGGGATTCGCCCGGCAGAGGTGTGTGGTGCATGAATAAGTCCCATTTCCTCTAAATCAGACATCACATTACGTACTGTTGCCGGACTGACTTTTAAGCCCGATGATTCAACCAGCGCTTTAGAACCTACAGGTAAGCCATCGCTTATGTAGGATTCAACCAGCACTTTCATCAGTTGACTGGTACGATCATCGAAAAGTTGGTTTTTAGTCACATTTTTAGTCACTATGATTAGTTTTTGTTGGCTTTCTGATTAACTTAAGGCCCTAGTGACCTACATAAGGCTGAGTTTTGTAGTTTCAAGTCAAAATTCAAATGATTGTTCATATAAAACTCATGTATACCCATGACCTATGAAAATGCTTGATTTTCATAGAGAAGAAGATCAAAATTATCCAATGACGCAAATTACTCTCACAGCCCA
>JAIVER010000150.1 GCA_023864145.1 Thiohalomonas sp.
CATGGGCTGTGAGAGTAATTTGCGTCATTGGATAATTTTGATCTTCTTCTCTATGAAAATCAAGCATTTTCATAGGTCATGGGTATAAACAAGATATGCAAGCTTCATTAAGCAAGCTGAATACGAATATTCCGAATAATAAAAAAGTGCGTATATTACAGAAAGTAAAAAATAAAATCTGCCTGACACCTCTTGATGCACAACCAGAACCAACAAACATTGCCCACTTGAAACGAGAAATAATGGCACATTGGCCAATGACTGAGCTACTGGAGATACTAAAAGAAGCGGATTTACGGATCAATCTTACAGAGTGTTTTCAAAGTTTGGCATCCAGTGAAAAAATACCAAAGGAGGCACTTCAAAAAAGATTATTACTCAGTTTATATGGTATGGGTACGAATATTGGCCTAAAACGGGTTATTGATAGCCGTCAGGGGATCACCTATAAAGAACTTCTACAGGTACGCAGGAAGTATATTCAAAAAGCCAATATTCGCCAGGCAATTTCAAAGGTGGTTAATGCCATTTTTGAGGTCAGAAATCCTGATATTTGGGGTGAAGGCACCACTTCCTGTGCTTCTGATTCCAAAAAGTTTGGAAGTTGGGATCAAAACCTGATGACTGAATGGCATATCCGGTACGGTGGCCGTGGTGTCATGATCTACTGGCACGTTGAGAAAAAATCCACCTGTATTTATTCTCAGCTTAAACGGTGTTCCTCATCCGAAGTCTCTTCTATGATTGAGGGTGTTTTACGTCACTGCACAGAAATGTCTATTGATAAACTGTATGTCGATAGCCACGGGCAAAGTGAAGTGGCCTTTGCTTTTAGCCATTTACTTGGGTTTAGCTTAATGCCAAGATTAAAGGCGATTGGTACTCAAAAGCTCTATCGTATAGTTTCTGTCAATGATGAAGACTATGAACATCACAAAAAATATACTGAAAAACAAGGTCAATACCTGGCTTTTATTTACTATTATTTAAAAGTAAATGGATATCCTCCTGCACAAGCCGATAAACGCTACTTTAATGTTTCACCGCATCTGTTCATCAAATGATTTTGATGCTTGAAAAATTATCTTTCATCAAACGAAAACCCAGAACATCAAGGAGTCTCGAAGTTTTTCTGACTGTTGAACAATTGCCTCTTTTAAAATGAAAATTCAACGGATCAATGGCCAGCTACATCCGTTTCTGAACTCGGCATCCTGACCACTGCTGATACAATTGATTTCCTGCCCAGTGCCATCATGACACGTTTGCTGGCCACTCCAGAGATAAGATTTTTTAGTGATATCCATGACTATCCCTACATCCGGTAATATTCAATATTCTGAGCCAATTTTACCGTGAAATCTTGTAACCCAAGTATCAAATCGACATCTTGCACGTTTCCCCTAGGGTTTAAAAAATCGCAAGCGATTAGCATTTGTCACTACAGTGACTGATGACATAGCCATGGCTGCACTGGCAAAAGCAGGTGCAAGCAGCCATCCTGTGATGGGGTAAAATACCCCTGCGGCTAAGGGAATACCAATAATATTGAATATAAATGCACCAAATAAATTCTGTTTGATGTTTTTTATTGTTGCTGTTGAGATAGCAATTGCAGAATGTACATTGCTTAATGAATTACCAGCCAGAGTAATATCGGCATTTTCAATGGCAACATCAGTCCCAGTACCAATTGCAAATCCTGTATCGGCCTGGGCCAGTGCTGGTGCGTCATTGACACCATCTCCTACCATGCCTACTTTAAATCCTTTTGCTTGAAGTTTTTGGATAACCTTAAGTTTGTCTGCAGGTGTTACTTCACTGTTAATTTCATCAATCTGTAATTCTCTAGCGACCACTAAAGCCGTTTTATGGCTATCACCGGTACACATAACAATAGTAATGTTTTGTTTTTTTAGATTATTAATAGCAGTTAAAGAAGATTCCCGAACAGGATCTTTTAAACCCAATAAACCGATTAAAGTCCCACTTTGAGCAAGCCATATTGGTGTTACGGAAGACTCAGCTAATTCTTCTGATTGTTGAAGCATTTCAGGTGGAAGTAAAATATTATTTTCCTGCATAAAAGATTGATTGCCTAAAAGCACTTTTTTATCATCTATAAGAGCTTGCACACCTCGTGCTTCAACAGCCAGAAAATTAGCCGTTTTCAAAAGTGATTGCTTTTTTTCTTTGGCTGATGTGAGAATCGCATCAGCCAAAGGATGTTCAGAGTTATGTTCTAAACTGGCTGAAAGTTGTAATATGCGATCTTCATCTATCGATTCATCAGTATCCCCTTCTTGATTAACAATAATATTTGTTACTACTGGTCTACCCTGAGTTAACGTGCCTGTTTTATCTACAACTAAATGAGTTAAATGACTTGCCGTCTGTAATGCATCACTGTTTTTAATTAAAATATTATATTGTGCGGCCTTACTGGTGCCCATCATAATTGCTATGGGGGTTGCCAGGCCTAACGCACAGGGACAAGCAATAACTAATACAGCAATTCCTGCTGTTAAAGCATAAGCTAGTTGCGGAGCTGGCCCTAAATAAAACCAGCTTATAAAGCTGATAATGGCAATTGCAATGACAATTGGTACAAGTACCGATGCTATTTTATCAACCATCCGACCAATTTCAGGTTTAGACATTTGTGCTTGTTTAACCAACTTAATAATATGAGATAATGTAGTATCATCACACATTTTTTTAACTTCAAAAATGAAACTGCCTGATTTATTAATTGTACCGCCTGTGACATTATCAGTAATCCCTTTTGCTACAGGGACCGGTTCACCTGTTAGCATTGATTCATCAACTGAAGAAGTACCCTCAACTATCTGCCCGTCAATGGAAATACGCTCACCAGGTCTTACTTTTATCATGTCACCAATTTCTAAAAATGATACAGGTAGTTCTACTTCAACATTATTATAAACAATGATCGCAATCTTTGGTGCAAGCTCAACAATACTCGCAATAGCTTCACTAGTTGTACGTTTGGCCTTAACTTCCACTGCATGTCCAAATTGAAGAAAAGCTAAAATAATGACGGCAGCATCCAGGTATAAATGTCCTCCTCCAGGAATAAATTCAGGATCAATAATAATCATGATAGAGGACAACCAGGCAGCAGAACTACCTAAAGCGACTAAGGTATCCATATTAGAAGATAAATGCCTGGCCTGTTTTACCGCATTAATATAATAGTTGCGTCCACTAAACCACATGGTGAACAAACAAATAAGAGCAATAAAAAACCAAAACAGTTGTGAACTGATCCCATAAAATTGAGTATTTGTACTTAATTTTGGAAAAATCCCTATATGCACAAAAAACATTAAACTTGCACCAACAGCACCTGCAAAAATTGCACGATGCCAGGATTTCTTTATTTCAATCTGTGTTTGTCGAGACTGTTCAAGATAAGGGTCTTCATATTGCTCATTAAGTGATGCTTTTATTCCCTCATTTTGAAAAGCAACTAATAATGACGCGGGGTGTTGCTGTGAGTTAATTTGTAACTGAAAAACATCCTTAGTTTCAGATTCAGTAAAAACAATATCAGAAACGCCAGTAAGATTACTTAAAAGCTGAGAAACTTTATCTTTAAATTGTACTTCAATGTTGAATTGATAAGTATTACTTACACTTTGTTGTTCAATAAGGTGAGCATTATAACCATGATCAATAATTGCATTAACTACATCACTGCGATTGCCCCCAATAACCTGTGCTTTTTTCTCAATTAAATTCACAGAGCCTGAGGTCACCCCTGAGACTGACATGATTGTTTTTTCAACTGTGGCAACACAACTTGAACAGGTCATATCATCAATACTAATATTATAATAAGCATCAGTAATAACGGTATTATCAGAATTAAGCTCAGCTATATCAGATTCGGTTTCAATATTGCCTGGTCTGGAATCAGTTGAACAAATTTCAGGTTCATCAGTAAAAGGAACAGTTGGATACCCTGCATCATTAATCGCTTCTATAACTATATGAGGTACAGAACCTACAACAACTGCAGTCCCTTTTTCAAGATTTACTTCAATTAATTCAACATCACTGACATTTAAAGCAGCTTTTTTAACTCGATTAACACAATGCATACAGGTCATATCATCAATACGAAGTTGATATGAATTAGTAGTATGCTTTTTCATAAAATACCTTTTATGGATAAAGGGAATGATGGTAAAACTGGATGCTGTTGTTCTTAAATCAGAATAATCATTTTCTAATAATGTCGCTATTTAGGGAGAGCTCAACCCCGCTTTACAGTTTTCTGAGCTTAGCAATAAAAAAGGAAGTCATCAAACCCGTGTTCTGAGATAATATTGTTAGCAGAAAATTTATCCAGGAGCAATACCCGTGACAGGCTTGCACAACACTGATTTAACGACTTCCCAGAAAATAGAGTTTAGCGCAAAGGTATTGGCA
>JAIVER010000151.1 GCA_023864145.1 Thiohalomonas sp.
ATGGGCTGTGAGAGTAATTTGCGTCATTGGATAATTTTGATCTTCTTCTCTATGAAAATCAAGCATTTTCATAGGTCATGGGTATATAATGAGTGCTTATAGCCAGTCAGCTATGGAAGCAATTTTTGGGTAGGGTTAATACGATTACTCTACGTTCTTATGCACAAGCGTGGAACGCAGAGTGTGTCTTTAAAGAGCTAAATATTTTTGGCCTGAGCAACGGCGTTGCCAATATAGGTTGCCGGTGTTAATTTCTGCAGTTCCTGTTTGGCTTCTTCAGGCATATTCAGTGCAGCAACAAATTCTTTTAAGGTTTCTGCGGTGATGGCCTGGCCACGAGTTAGCTCTTTTAGTTTTTCATAAGGCTTGTCAATGCCATAACGACGCATGACTGTCTGAATAGGTTCGGCCAGTACTTCCCAGGTATTATCCAGATCTTCGGCAAGTGCATCATCATTGATTTGTAATTTACTGATGCCGCGCATGGTTGATGAATAGGCAATCATTGAATGAGCAATACCGACACCCAGATTTCTTAATACGGTAGAATCAGTTAAATCACGCTGCCAGCGGGAAATGGGCAGTTTGCTGCTCAGATGGTTCATTAAGGCATTGCCAATGCCCAGATTACCTTCTGAGTTTTCAAAATCAATGGGATTCACCTTATGCGGCATAGTAGAAGAACCCACTTCACCGGCAATGGTCTTTTGTTTGAAATAGCCCAGAGAAATATAGCTCCAGATATCACGGTTAAAATCAATTAAAATGGTATTAAAACGAGCCAAAGTATCAAAATATTCGGCAATATAATCATGCGGCTCAATCTGAATGGTATAAGGGTTAAAATCAATGCCCAGACTTTCGACAAAGTTTTGTGCAATTTCAGCCCAGTCTAGTTCAGGATAAGCACTTAAATGGGCATTGTAGTTACCCACAGCACCATTGATCTTACCCATGATCTGTAGGGTTTTTAGTTGTTTAAACTGACGTTCCAGGCGATAGGCGATATTGGCCATTTCTTTACCCATTGTGGAAGGTGAAGCAGGCTGACCATGAGTACGGCATAACATGGGGGTTGCAGCAAAATCATGGGCTAAAGCAGTGATGCCGTTGATGACTTCACGCAGCTGAGGCAGAATTACATTGCTTCTGGCTGTGTTGAGCATCAGAGCATGAGATAGATTATTAATATCTTCAGAAGTACAGGCAAAATGAATGAATTCATTGATCGCCACTAATTCTTCATTATCTTTTATTTTATCTTTAAGAAAATATTCAACAGCCTTAACATCATGGTTTGTAGTGCGCTCAATGGTTTTTACCTGTTCGGCATCCTCAACAGAGAAATTATCAACAATACTTTCTAATAAACTGCTGGCGGGTTCAGACAGGGCAGCGACTTCTTTTATTTCAGCATGAGCTGCAAGCATTTGTAGCCAGCGTACTTCAACCAGCACTCTATGACGTATTAAGCCAAATTCACTAAAAATTGGACGAAGATTGGATGTTTTACTGCCATAACGCCCATCAATTGGTGAAACTGCACTTAAACTATTTAAATCCATTCTAAAGGACCCCACTTTAATGTTTATAGATAATTTATTGATCATAAAGATGCTGGGATTATAACTGATGGCATCAATATGGGAAAGAAAATGCGAAGATAGGCGCTGATATTTAGACTATAATGCAGGATAAAGCAGAGTAAAAAAGCAAAAGAAACTCTGCATGACACAGGATAACCATCATCATATCTGGCAATGAACTGAACTAGTAAAAAAAGTGAAAATTTAAGGAAAACTATGTTAAAAGAATATAGAAATCATGTGTCACAGCGTGCTGAACAAAACTTACCGCCTTTACCGCTGGATGAACAGCAGACCACTCAATTATTAGATTTACTGATTCAGCCTCCATTAGGAGAACAAGACTATCTTCTTGATTTATTTATTAATCGTATTCCACCGGGTGTGGATGATGCGGCTAAAGTAAAAGCTGATTTCCTCAAGTCTATAATTACAGGTGAGCAAAGCTGCTCCACCATCAATGCTGAAAAAGCAACAGAAATTCTCGCTACTATGGGTGGTGGTTATAATATTGAGCCATTAGTTGAACTACTTGATAATAATCCTCTGGCAGCGATTGCCGTCACCGCACTATCATCTTCTTTATTAATTGCTGATGCCTGGCACAGCGTTATGGAAAAGGCAAAAAGCAATACCTTCGCTCAACAGGTGGTTGATTCATGGGCAGCAGGGGAGTGGTTTACTCAGCGAAATAAATTAGCTGATAGTATTACCGTTACCGTATTAAAAGTAGATGGTGAAACCAATACCGATGATTTCTCACCGGCAACTGATGCCTGCTCCCGACCTGATATACCACTACATGCACAAACCATGCTGGTAACCAAAATGCCGAATACCCTGAGTACTATTGAAGAACTCAAGAAAAAAGGTCATCCCATTGCTTATGTGGGTGATGTTATCGGTACCGGTTCATCACGAAAGTCAGCCATTAACTCCGTACTCTGGCATATGGGTGAAGATATTCCCTATATTCCAAATAAACGTCAGGGTGGTGTCATTCTGGGCGGTAAAATTGCGCCGATTTTCTTTAATACCGCAGAAGACTCAGGTGCATTGCCGATTGAATGTGATGTAGCAAAATTGCACACAGGGGATGTCATTAGGATTAAGCCTTATGCGGGTGAAATTTGTGATGCACAGGGAAATGTTATCAGCATCTTTAATCTCAATCCCAATACGCTGGCTGATGAAGTTCAGGCAGGCGGTCGAATTCCATTGATTATTGGTCGTGGTCTGACCGATAAAACCCGGGAATCGCTGGGTCTGGAAGCGACTGATATCTTTACTCGTTCAGTCGCCGTAGAAGATACCGGTAAGGGTTATACCCTGGCACAAAAAATGGTTGGTAAAGCCTGTGGTGTGGAAGGTATTCGTCCGGGCACCTATTGTGAGCCAAGAATATCAACAGTGGGTTCTCAGGATACTACCGGTGCAATGACCAGAGATGAGCTAAACGAACTGGCCTGTATAGGCTTTGCCTCTGATCTGGTGATGCAGAGTTTTTGTCATACGGCGGCTTATCCTAAACCAGTAGACATTAAGCTACAGGGGAGTTTACCCGGTTTTATGACGCAGCGGGGCGGTGTATCTTTACGTCCGGGAGACGGCATTATTCACTCCTGGTTAAATCGTATGCTGCTACCTGATCAGGTGGGTACCGGCGGTGATTCTCATACCCGTTTCCCATTAGGCATTTCTTTCCCTGCGGGCTCCGGTCTGGTGGCATTTGCAGCTGCTATGGGTGTCATGCCGCTTGATATGTCAGAATCAGTACTGGTACGCTTTAAAGGGACTTTGCAGCCTGGTATTACCTTACGTGATTTAGTTAATGCCATTCCCTGGCAGGCGATTCAGGATGGTAAATTAACCGTCGATAAAGCGGGTAAAATTAATGTCTTTAATGGACGTATACTGGAAATTGAAGGGCTGCCGGATTTAAAAGTGGAGCAGGTATTTGAATTGGCCGATGCTTCAGCAGAACGTTCTGCCAACGCCTGTTCTGTGCGCTTAAATAAAGAACCTGTTATTGAATACCTGACATCCAATGTGACCTTGTTGAGCTGGATGATTCGAGAAGGTTATCAGGATGCTAAAACATTACAGCGTCGTATTGATGCTATGCAGGCATGGCTGGATGAGCCGCAATTATTAGAGCCGGATACTGATGCAGACTATGCTGATATTATCGAGATCGATCTGGATACCATTAAAGAACCTATTCTTGCCTGTCCTAATGATCCAGATGATGTCAAACTATTATCAGAGCTGACAGGGGAATCAATAGAAGAAGTCTTTATTGGTTCCTGTATGACCAATATAGGCCATTATCGTGCTGCAGCGAAAATACTCGAGTCACATCTTGATAATGGCGGTGGTGCTGTTCCCACTCGTTTATGGATTGCTCCGCCAACAAAAATGGATGAAAAAGAACTGATTAGTGAAGGTGTTTTCAGTATTTATGGGCGTGCGGGTGCAAGAACTGAGCTGCCAGGTTGTTCTTTGTGTATGGGTAATCAGGCAAGAGTGGCGGATGAATCTAATGTGATATCAACCTCTACTCGAAACTTCCCTAACCGCCTGGGCAAAGATGCCAAAGTCTTTTTAGCTTCAGCAGAGCTGTCTGCCGTGGTTGCAACACTTGGTAAACTACCGAGTGCAGCAGAGTATCAAGAGGCAGTTAAAACATTAGAAGCTGATAAAGGCGATATTTATCGTTATCTGAACTTTAATGAAATGACTGATTATCAGTAGGGTAGTTAGAGATATACCCAATCAACTTGAAAATGCAGGATCGAACACTTGGAAATTATCATTAATTCGAGAATCTAATGATTTTCCAATGCTCGGTAA
>JAIVER010000152.1 GCA_023864145.1 Thiohalomonas sp.
CAGAAAATTAATGAGTTTTTTGATGAAATTTTACCGAGCATTGGAAAATCATTAGATTCTCGAATTAATGATAATTTCCAAGTATTCGATCATGCATTTTCAAGTTGATTGCTATACACTGAGGTTATCTCAAAAAGTGAATACAAAATAGTAATGCACTATTCAGTGTATATTCCTAAATAATGCTTGTTAAGCCCATGGTCACTTATTTTTCTAACTTTGACTTTCTGTTACGAGATGTCGCTGCGCTCAAACAATCAAAGTCAGAAAAATAACCAACCACAGGCTTTTTGTAAATAATACGCTAATAAAAAGTTACATAATATGTTGAATAATTACAAGGTTTAGTTACATGAATAAAAAAATGGCTATTATTGCTACTAAAGGCACACTTGACTGGGCCTATCCACCCTTTATCCTGAGTTCAACAGCGGCTGCATTAGGTTATGATGTGGAGGTGTTTTTCACGTTTTATGGCTTAAAATTACTGGAAAAAAATCTTGATTTACAAGTATCGCCCTTAGGTAATCCAGGAATGCCAATGCCAATGCCAATTCCAGTGCCGGTACTTGTTCAGGCATTGCCGGGTGTACAAAGTTTTGTCACCAGTATGATGAAGAAAAAAATAGAAGATAAAGGCGTTGCGCCATTAGATGAGCTGCGCGCTTTATGTCTGGAAGCTGAAGTGAAATTTGTTGCCTGTCAAATGACAGTGGATTTATTTGAGATAGATATTAATACATTTCTTGATGAAGTGACTTATGCGGGTGCAGCGGCGTTTATTGAATTTGCCGGTGACTCTGATATTTCACTTTATATCTGAGCTTGCTCTTAGGGTCTCGGAAGTAAAAAAGCCTCTACAGATTGTTAATAAACTGTAGAGGCTTTTTTACTGTTTGTTCTTTATATCTGCTTTTTAGCAGATAGATTTACATATAAAGTGACTGAGTACAGGTCGAATCATTTGACTCTTCAAAGTAACTGGCGGCACCAACAAAATCGATACCATCAATAAAGTCTGCATGATTAAAGCCGAACAGGTCAACAGTCATTTGACAGGCCAGAAATTTCACTTCGGCTTCCAGACACAAATCACGTAGTTCTTCTAATGGTGCAACACCATTTTTCGCAATGGTTTTCTTCATCATAGTGCTTGCAAAAGACTCAATACCAGGGATCTGCCAAACAATGTTAGGTATTTTTGGAGCCCAGTCAATAGCCTGGAACCAGTCTGGTCCCATAGGCATTTTCATTGGCATATCAGGGTTACCAATAGGAGATACTCTTAAAGAGCTGGTGTCTTTTAATAAAAGTCTTAAACCATAAAAGGTAAAAAACATTGATACATCTTTACCTAGTGCTGCTGCAGTACTGGCTAGAATAAAAGGAGGATAACCCCAGTCCAGTGTACCTTTGGTTGCGATAATGGTTAATTTAGTATTAGAATTTGTCGCCATCTCTTATATCTCCAATAATGTAACTATGCGTTTTTTCAAAAAAGTATTATAAATTTTTAACCGAATTGTAGAAGTTTACCATTTATTAATATTAGTAGCAAAAAAAGTCGAATGAATACTTACTCAATAGTAAAACATGATTAATCATGGCGGCAAAGTGAATATTATGAAGGGGAAAAAACACTGACTAATCTAGGATAAAATATTTAGTTGATAAATTAGCAGCTGAGAAAATAGTTTTTATCTGATATTTATCAATTCCCTTTGTTCATAATTGTATTCTTATGTCTCCTCCATTATTGCATTATCCTAGAATAATTAGTGCCTAAGGCTGTTGCAGTAGATGCCAACTGGTTTTTCTAGGATTATATACCCAATCAACCCATATGTGTTGATAAATATGCTCATGACTGATGGCAATGCTCTTTTCCTCTAATAACCAACCTAATATTTGCTCAGGGCTCCACTGTTCTTCCGACAATTTTTCATCAATAAGGTCAATCATATCAGCCGTCATTTTGATTGCTTTAGAAGCAAGCTTACGTCGTTCAGTTGCCTTTGTCTGTGCTTGCTTGGGAGGATAGCCTCGCTGACCTGTATTTCGTTTAAGCTCTCTGCTTATTGTGGATTTATGAACTCCGACTTCCTTAGCAATATCATCCTGAGTAAAATCTTTTTTATTTAGTTGGAAAATGTAGTATCTTTCTTCTTGTGTCAATTGTTTCTAAGTTCTCATAAGTCGCTTTACTCTTGCAGGAGAAAATGACTGAGCTTATAAGCAGTTGGCCATTTTTTCTAGCAATTTATTGCTGTACTTATGAGTTGAATTCGGGACTTATTAAATAAAATAATTTTTATCTTTTGGAGTGATGATCATCAGACACTATTTTTAAATGATTTCCCTGAAGCTATTTGTTTCCCACGAGAAGAAGAGTGTTATCGAGCTGGTATTGCGACTCTTTTTGGTCTTGCCATTTTAGGTAAGATTAAAAAAATAAAATATATTTAGTGACCCACAAATTGTTTAGATTGCCGTTTCTTAATAAGAGAATTGTGCAGACATTTCATAAAAATGGTGCTCAGGTTTTAGGCTATTTGCCTGAAACGAAGCGTGAAATTCAACAATGTCTTGATGCCGAAGTTGATTACATTCTAAGCAATAAACAGCCAGTTAGTGATTGAGTCGGCTCTAAATTAAAAAAATTAAGCTTCTGCTGATTTAATGCCTCTTCGTCGGGTATCTGACTCAACATGTTCTTTGATAATAGCATTAATCATCGTAAGCATGTCTATGCTGTGTGCTTTTTTTAGTTCAGGATCAAGGGCGATGATGGCAGGGAATAAATGCATTTCTTCATCTAAATGATGTGCCGGACTAGCAATATTAAAATAGTGACGCACTTGATCGACTGAGTTGCTATTGCTCATTCCAACCTTCTTTTTGCACAGCGATAATAATTTTAACCAGAGCTGAAGAAAAGTGAATTATTTTTTCATGACAACTGAGTAACAGCTCGAGAGGCTGTTCAAAGGATGCACTTTTAGCAGCAGAGCCTTTGAATTGATTAATTTGCAACATAAATTAGAGTAGAAAATAATGATTATTAAAGTGTAAATGCTTCAGCATGGTCAACATTTTCTAACTCAGGGATCTCTGTTTCAAATAAAACCTCAGTAGCATACTGACTGGATGAAACACGGGTGATCAGAGTGGCTTCCATTACTGGTGCTGTGGCGATTACGGCAAATAAGCGTCCGCCTTTTTTAAGACTTTGCTTAAAGCTTTCGGGGAGTTGCGGAACTGAACCAGTTAAAACAATCACATCATAAGGTGCATTTTGCTCAAAGCCTTTAGAGGCATCATCTACCACAAAAGTGATATTATCAAAGCCTTCTGCGGTGAGTTTTTCCTGTGCCTGCTGACTTAATTGATCATGAATTTCCACCGTGCACACTTTATCTGCAAGGTGTGCTAATAAAGCAGTCATATAACCGCTGCCAGTGCCTATTTCTAATACATTATCCGTTTTTTGAACTTGAACTGACTGAAGGATTTTAGCTTCAATTTTAGGAAAAAGCATAACCTGATCATGACCAATGGGTAATTCTACATCGGAAAAAGCAGATTCTTTCATTTCATCTAAAACATAATTTTCTCTTGGAACAGCATTAAGTGCATCCAGAGTCACGGGATCAATAACATTCCAGGGTCTGATTTGTTGTTCAATCATATTATGCCGAGCAATTTCGAAATTCATTTCAAGCATTTTTGCTACCCTTATAAATAAACGACTATTTACTAGCTTATAAAGCTAAAGCCATACAGATATGTAAAATATTGGACCAGATAAACTGGAAAGTGGCTACAATTATAGAGGAAATTAGAACTGAAAGGTAGCCTGCTGAAAAGTGCTAAGAAATTATTGCATTATGCTATTATAAAATGCATATTGCATAGCTTGAAAGGCATGTAAAGTGTCTAAAGCAAATACTGGCCGTAAAAATTTTAGTGCTATTATTTTTGTTTTTGTCTGCGAATAAATAGTTATATAAATATAATATTAATCACCAGGATAAGTACTTTGACGAAATGAGACATTTTTAAAGTACCTATTGGTTAGTTAGTCGTTTTTTCTCCTTATCGCGGTAGTCAGCTTGTCTGGGTTGAAAACCTGTTAGGCGGTTTCTTATTTGGTATTGGTATGACGCTTGCCAGCGGTTGTGGTAATAAAATACTGATTCGTATTGCTGGTGGTAATATTAAATTAACTAAAGTTTAGAGCGATAGCTCACTCTTGAGTGACCTGTTTTTTTCAAATGTTCTTTAACAAATTATTTGTAACAAGCTGATTTGAGGTGTGTTTATACAAATACTTCAAATTGCTTCAATATATACCCATGACCTATGAAAATGCTTGATTTTCATAGAGAAAAAGATCAAAATTATCCAATGACGCAAATTACTCTCACAGCCCATGA
>JAIVER010000153.1 GCA_023864145.1 Thiohalomonas sp.
CTCAAATCAGCTTGTTACAAATAATTTGTTAAAGAACATTTGAAAAAAACAGGTCACTCAAGGGTGAGCTGTCGCTCTAAACTTTAGTTATGATATATTGATAAGCTAGCAGCAAATTATTATGGATATAGATTATGAATCTCACCTTTCGCCAGCTAAAAGTTTTTGATGTGCTGGCTCGACATTTGAACTATACCAGTGTTGCCAAGGAGTTACACCTTTCTCAACCCGTACTCTCAATGCAGCTTAAACAGCTTGAAGAATAAGGTCAATACTCCCTTAATTGAGAAGCTGGGGAAAAAGCTTTTTTTAACAGATGTCGGCAATGAAATGCATAATTATGCGCGCAGTACTATGCAGCAGCTCATTGATCTGGAAGAAACTGTTGAACAGATGAAAACCTTACAGCAGGGGCATCTAAAACTGGCAGTAGCGAGTACGGCTAACCATTTTGTGATACGTCTATAGGCTCATTTTGCAAAAATTCATCCTAAAATCAAGATCAGTCTTGATGTTACCAATCGCAGCTCTTTATTGGATATGCTGGATAAAAATGAATGTGACCTGGTGATTATGGGCAGTCCACCGGATGGTTATAATTTAATGGCTTCTTCGTTTTTAGAAAATCCTCTGGTGGTGGTTACTTACCCTGAGGATCGTTTGACAGCTAAGAAAAAAGTATCCTTAAAGGAGCTGGTCAAGGAAGAATTTGTGATGCGCGAAGAAGGTTCAGGTACGCGCATTGCAATTGAGCGTTTTTTTGCCGAGCAGGAGCTGGAATTCAAAACCAAGATGGATATGAGTAATAATCGTGCCATTAAACATGCTGCAGAAGAAGGCTTAGGTTTGGCCATCGTATTTATGCATACTCTTGAACTGGAAATAAAAGCAAAAACCTTAAAAATTGTCAATGTGGAAGGGAAGGCTTTCCCATCTATCCTCATTGGTATGTCGTGCAGCAGTAAGGAAAACGTCTGTCTCCTATTGCGACGCTTTTTAAAGATTATAGAATTGTAAACAATAGAACAAATAGCAATTAAAATTGAAGTTAGCGAGCAATAGAAAAGGGCATAACAAATGATTATTCCAGTGATACTATCCGGTGGTACAGGCTCACGCTTATGGCCTATGTCCAGGGAGCTTAATCCCAAACAGTTTCTGCCCTTGTGCAGCGATCAAACTATGCTGCAGGAGACTATGACTCGCCTGGAAGGTATAGAAGAGTTAGGCGCTCCGGTTGTTGTCTGCAATGAAGAGCATCGCTTTTTAGTGGCTCAGCAGATGCGCGATATTGCTGTTGATGTTGATAAAATTATTCTGGAGCCTGTAGGGCGAAATACTGCCCCTGCTATTTGTGCTGCAGCGGAATATATACAGGGGAAAAATGCTGCTGATAAGAATGCCGGGGATGATGTCTTATTGATTCTGGCCGCCGATCATGTGATTCAAAATAAAGACGTATTTCATCGAGTCGTGGAATCCGGCTATCGGGTTGCTCAGCAAGGACAATTAGTGACTTTTGGTGTTGTGCCTCATAAAGCAGAAACAGGCTATGGTTATATTAAGCGGGCAGAATTTTTTGAGCAGGACGAAAATGCCTATAGAGTCGCACAATTTGTTGAAAAACCCGATTTAAAAACGGCTCAAAAATATTATGACAGTGGTGAATATTACTGGAATAGCGGTATGTTTATCTTTCAGGCCTCATCGATATTGCAAGAGCTTGAAGCCTTGTCAGTTGATATCTATGAGTCAGTAAAAACAGCGGTATCAAAAGGTGCCAAAGATCTGGATTTTTGCCATCTTGAAGTGGATGCTTTCACTGCTTCTCCTTCCGATTCCATTGATTATGCTGTGATGGAAAAAACAGGCAAAGCGGTTGTTCTTCCTCTTGATGCCGATTGGAGTGATGTCGGTGCATGGTCTGCTCTGTGGGAAATGAAGACTCGTGATGAGGATGGTAATGTCATACAGGGTGATGTGCTTAAATATGATTTGACTAATAGTTATATTCACGCCGAAGAACGAATGATTGCTGTGATAGGAATGGATAATTGCGTGGTTGTTGAAACAGCAGATGCTGTACTGGTTGCTGACAAATCGCGTTCTCAGGATGTGAAAGAAATTGTTAATCAATTAAAAAATACCCATAGAGAAGAAATACTATCTCATCAGAGAGTGTATCGTCCCTGGGGTAGTTATGAAACACTGGAAGAAACAGAACGTTTTAAAGTAAAGCGAATTATTGTTAATCCGGGGGCTAAGTTATCTCTGCAAATGCATCATCACAGAGCAGAACACTGGGTGGTCGTAAAAGGCACAGCAAAAGTTACCTGTGGGGAAAAAGTGTTTGTTATGACCGAAGATCAATCAAACTATATTCCTCTAGGCACACAGCATCGTCTGGAAAACCCTGGTGTGACCCCTCTGGAAATTATAGAAATTCAAACCGGCAGTTATCTGGGGGAAAATGATATTGTCCGCTTTGATGATACCTATGGTCGGGTAGAAGAAAAACATTGTGTAGAAGAAAACAGCCGCGTAGAAAATGAGCGTACTGAATAATTATGAAGACTGTTATGAAGACAACGATTGAACAATTGATGCACAGCAGTCAGGTGAAATTTGGAACCAGTGGTGCTCGCGGCTTGGTGGATGATATGACCGATCAGGTTTGTTATGCCTATACTACGGGGTTTATACAGTATCTTGAAAAAACGCAGCAAGTGCTTAAAACACCAGAGCAAACAGCAGCAAAAATTGTTTTGGCTGGTGACTTAAGAAATAGTACACCCAAAATTCTCAATGCCTGTGCACGAGCTGTTTTAGATAGTGCTTACCAGGTGGTTTATGCAGGCCTGATCCCCACTCCTGCAGTTGCTCTTTATGGCTTAACGTATCATTGTCCGGCCATTATGGTCACCGGCAGTCATATTCCAGAGGATAGAAATGGTATAAAGTTTTATAAGCTTGCAGGAGAAATACTCAAAGAAGATGAGTTGCTTATTAAAGAGCAGCAAATTGATTCGCTGGATGATAGTTTTGATGATAATGGACAGTTTAAGGAAAGTACGGATTGTTTGCCGTCAATAGACGCAACTGCACTACAAGATTATATCTCACGTTATCTTGGCTTGTTTCCTGAAAATGCATTTGCAGGAAAAAAAATAGGCGTGTATCAACATAGCGGCGTAGCCCGGGACATCATTCCGCAGCTATTAGAAAAACTAGGCGCACAAGTTGTTAACTTAGCTTATTCCGATCACTTCATTCCAGTAGACACTGAAGCAGTACGAGAAGAAGATATTCAATTAGCTAAAAAATGGACTGCTGACTATCAATTAGATGCCATTGTCTCAACAGATGGTGATGCTGATCGCCCTTTGATTTCAGATGAGAAGGGTGAATGGCTGCGCGGTGATATTGTTGGTTTTTTATGTGCAAAATACCTGCAGATAGATCATGTTGTGACTCCTGTTAGTTCAAACACTGGTGTGGAACAGTCTGGATTTTTTGTCGATGTAAAACGTACAAAAATTGGTTCGCCCTATGTAATTGAAGCCATGAATCAGTATCTAGAAGATCATTATGCCGCTGTTGCAGGCTATGAAGGTAATGGTGGATTCCTTTTGGCAACACCGGTTAGAAAAAATGATTTTTTATTAACGGCTCTGCCGAGCAGAGATGCTATTGTTGTTTTACTGACGCTACTGCATAGTAGTGTAGAAAAAAAGTTGTCAATTTCACAACTATCTGCACAATTACCTCAACGTTATACCTGTAGCGATCGTATTAAGAATTTCGCTACTGAAAAAAGTCAGCTGTTAATTGAAAAATATACCAGCGGCAGTGATGCAGAAAATAAGGCCGTCATTGAAGCCGATTTTCCTTTGTTTGGTCATATAAAAAATATGAATACCGTTGATGGTTTGCGGCTGATCTTTGATAATGATAATATTATTCATTTTCGACCTTCTGGCAATGCTCCTGAGTTTCGTTGTTATAGTGAATCTGACAGCATTGAACGAGCAAAAAAAATTAATCAGATAGCAATGCAGGGGCTTCTTTCTCTATAAATTATTAATGACTCAATATCTTAATGTATTCACATATTGAACGGTTAAATTATTTATAAAACTACGTACTTCTCATTTTGGTAAACTCTACTTGCTGTTTTATCGTAATTTACTAAAATGCATCTCATTAATAACGACTGATAAAAGTCATGTGTTTTTTCAAAAAATCAAAAATTTGCACCAATTCAAGTGCTTTTGTATACTCTAAAAAGATACCTTCTTTCTGCCTTTACTTCTTAGTAAGGAAAAATGATTGTGTTCCTCTATACCCATGACCTATGAAAATGCTTGATTTTCATAGAGAAGAAGATCAAAATTATCCAATGACGCAAATTACTCTCATAGCCCATGAA
>JAIVER010000154.1 GCA_023864145.1 Thiohalomonas sp.
TCTCAAGCACGACTGGATATTTAAAATTGCTCAACCTACCCATGAACATATGAAGAAAGATGTCGCAGTTTACATGAGGTATTACAACCTTAAAAGGCTGCATACAGCGAATGCTGATCAGTCACCAATTAACTATGAAAATTCTCTAAAAAAAGTGTCCGGTTGGACTTGACCAGTACATTGAAAGATTTACCCTGATATGTACAAGGAATTGCAATATTTTGGGATAATCACATGTCCGCTTTGTCACTAGAAGTGACTGACAGTTACTGTAATCGACCGTCAGCAATTAGCACATACTAATAAAAAGCCAATTGATTGTTTAAGAACTTGGTGGTACTTTGTTACGACAAAGTCCCTTGCTAATTAGTCCGCCAGTTTCCCTTGATAATAACACTTCTACAAATAAATGGATTAAGTATTTGTTTTCTTATTAAATAGTTTTTGTCTTAGCTGCCTTATTATTCCTGTGTATCTCCAACTTTTACTTGTGTATATAAGAGTTAATTCATCACTTAATCTTTTAATCTGTTCTTCTTGGGCTTTGATCAGTATATCTCTTGTTTGAATCTGCTGTTCTTTATCTTTAATTAGTGCATCTTTACTATTTATTGTTTGCAATATAGTGTTCAGTTTCTGCTGAAGTCTTGTTATACTCGGTGCATTAGAAGTCATTGCTCCAATATGAGGGTATTGCTTTTCATTACGCATAAAATGATTGCGAATAACAGCCTCATAACGATAATGAGTACTTTTCTGGCTCACAATAGTATTGCTGTATATTCCTTCTGTTCGAATATGATAGTTTGCTAAAAATTCAGGTATAACACCAATATCAAACTTTATAATAAAACGAAGATTAAATTCCCAGTCACCTAACACTGTAAAAGTTTCATTATAAGTACCAATCTCTTTCAGAATATCTGTTTCATATAAAAAAGAATGAATAGTGAACTGATTACCTATGGCTACATCAGCTATAGTGATATTTTCCAGTGTTAATGCTAAAGGAGATGAGTCTATAAGATCTATTTGATCATTTTCAATTTTTTCAAAAATATTCTGCGTATAGCATATTACACCACGTTCACCAGGAAGCTTTTCTTTTTCCATATAGTGAACTTGCTTTTCTATACAGGTACTTTCCAGAGTATCATCATCATCCAGAATTTTGATATAGAAGCCATGTGCATGCTCTAAACCGGCATTAGTAGCCGCTTCCATAGTGGTTGATACTTTTTTGTTTATAAGGAATATCTCAATGCCATCAAGTTGCTCGTCATATTGTAATTTTAGTTCTTCTAACAGATTGTCAATAGCCTCACCATTGTCATTGACAATGATCCATTCCAGGGGACGATAGGATTGTTTAACAAGGGTTTCAAAGACCCTTGGAAGAAATATTGCCCTATTTTTAGTACGGGTGATGACAGATACTAATTTATTCATTCTATTCCATTTCAGTTTTTGAAATCTTTTTTATTTATACGTAATTTTTTACTTAATTGTCTTATTATTCTGGTGTATCTCCAAGTGTTACTTGTATAAATAAAAGTTAATTCATCCCTTAGTCTTTTGAGCTGTTCTTCTTGCTCTTTAATCTTTGCCTCAAGAATTGCAGTCTGATTGTCTTTTTGTAAGAAGGCGGCCTCAAGCCCCTGATATTTCTCTTGTATGCACTGTTCAGAGCGTTTATATGCTGCTATTTTCAACATAGAATTGTCATGTAAAACAAAGGGAAAGGAAGTACCTTCAGCCAGGACAATGCCTTTTTTGTCGCTCCAGGCAAAGTTACTGAGCTTTAGTTTATCAGTAGTTCTCATATTATATTTAAGTTTTGAATAAAAAACAACATGATCAGCATCTGGTTTTACTAGCACCTGTTCCAGCATATCTTTGTTATCGATAGATGCAAGAGTGCATAAGGCTAGTGAACCAAATTTATCTGTAGAAGATATAATATGATTTTCTTCTGATTTGATTATGGTATTTAACTTATTGGTATGGATATAGCGACCTATCAGTGAGAGAATCCCTTTTTCGTCAGAGAAGATGTTTGCATCAAAGTAAAAATAAAGATCAGCTAAGTTCTCATATGCCTTAATTGTCTTAATTGCATCATCTTGTTGCTCATCTGTATATAATTCTGAATGATTTATCACGATTTTACTGCACAGATAAGCGTGTTTTGCTAAAGCATCGGTATACATGCTCTCTTTTTTAACACGATAATAAAAAAGGACTTCAGAAATGTGATAGAACTTAAAACCTCTTTTTGAGGCATTCAGCCAAAATTCCCAGTCTTCATATCCACCATGCATGTTCTGCTTATAGCCGCCGGTCTTTTCCCATACCTCTTTTTTGTACAAGGCAGTAGCACCTGTAACATTGGCATATTGTAGTGCGTACAGCTCAACCTTGTCTCCAGTAGTTTGTACTCTATCTGTTTCACCAAAACGTTGATAGTCCGCATAAATGATGTCTGCATCATGCTCCGCAATGGCATTCATACACTTGCTTATCATCGTTTTATGCAATTTATCATCCGCATCAAGCAGAAAAAGGTAGTTACCGGAAGCAGCCCTGATACCACTGTTTCTAGCTTCAGAAAGCCCCCTATTCTCTTGCTCAATTAACCTTATTTTATCGGGATACTTTTCATTCCAATGATAAATGAGTTCCCTGCTATTATCTGTACTGCCATCGTTGACAATAATAATCTCAAGTTCCTTATAGGATTGCTCAAGTAGACTCTGTACAGTTTCATCCAGAAACTCAGCCTGATTATAACAAGGGATGACAACTGAAATTATTTCCTTTTCTTCTTTTTCTAAAACTTTTTCGATACTCTCAATCATTTGCTCTATATCACCAATGGGGACAAAATTAACCTGCTCTAACAGCGTCGAGTGGGCTTCCATATCACTGCTTTCCTCCGACACCACATTCAACCCCAGTGAGAGACACTCGTATATCCGTGTGGTCTCCAAAAGTGCATTTTCGTAGAAATGGATATTTACAATGACTTTCGCCGAAAACAGCTCTCGATAAAGATCATTTTCAAACACTTCATTGAGCGTTTTGACCGAAAATCGTTCTTGCAGCGCTCGTAGATAGTTCTGGCGGCGTTCACTCTTGGGTTCTCCATAAAAAAGAACGTCGCAGGTATTTGAGTTACTGCCATCCCAGGCCCCTTGATGAATTAAAAACTCCTGATAGCCCTCAAAGGATGATATTGGAAGAAAAAATAGTGGTTTATTTAAAGATGTGTTGTTTTGTAGATACTCAATATTTTGAATTGAATAATCAAAAATAGCGATTGAATTTTTCAAAATCGTAAAATACCGTTCATCAAACCATTGGGAGCTGGCCAATTGTTCCATTTGAAATGCAATATAATGATCTGGCATTCGCTCAAATATTTGAGGACAAATAATAATATGTAAATTATCCCCAAATTTTTCAGGTAATATGATTTCAATTTCAACGTCAAAACCACCTTCAGTAAGTGCTTTATACAATAAATGCGCAACAAAAAGAGTCCGCTTCGCGGTTACTATGGTAATATTTACTGCTTCGTCAGATGTGTAATTTTGATTTTGCTGAATATAATAAATTGTTTTTATTAACGTCGTTGTCTGACTGTTCATCAAAGGATTTATAAATGATAAGGATTGAAAAGTATTGTTTGTATGTTTCACTTTATTCTTCATAAATTTCATACAATGCATTAATGGGTTTATTCAGACAAACTAAAGTTTTCAGCATTTATTGTTAAATTAACATTAATAATAGGGATCACCACTTTCAATAATATCACCATGTAATTCTTTTAACATATGTTTGTTGTGATCTAATGGAACCGTACACTTTAATAAGAGATAATAACAATCACTTATTGAGGTGCAAGAATGGAACAGAAAAGAACATACAAACAATATTCCAAAGAATTTAAAGAAGAAGTAGTAGCTCTGCAGAGAGCAAGGCTACTCAGTTCCAGATGCGCCTAAATCACTGGGAATAGCCAGTATTATCCTGTATCGCTGGAAAGAAAAACTAGAATCACAGCTTGAGGGTAAATCATTGTCAGAAGATGAACGAGAAGAGCTTAAACATTTGCGTAAAGAAAATAAGACTTTACGCATGGAGAAAGAGATTTTAAAAAAGGCCAGTGCCTTCTTCGCGAAAGAAATGAAGTAAAATTTGACTTCATCAAAGAGGAATCACCCCATTTCCCGGTAAATATTTTATGTCGGGTTATGCGTGTCAGTACATCAGCTTATTATGCCTGGAAAAAACGACCAGGTCAGCTGATCAGTGCAGAAATACTGCACCTGTATCGTCGTATGAAAGAGCTGTTTAAGCAAAGTCGAAATAGCTTAGGTAGCCGTGAAATGATGAAAAAAT
>JAIVER010000155.1 GCA_023864145.1 Thiohalomonas sp.
TTTACCGAGCATTGGAAAATCATTAGATTCTCGAATTAATGATAATTTCCAAGTGTTCGATCCTGCATTTTCAAGTTGATTGGGTATACACTTTAGTGGCCAGAGTGAATGGAAAGCGAGCTGACTGGGTAACTCAGGCGACAATTCAATTACTGAAACCGTTTAAAGACAGGCTCCATAGCATAACAGCTAATAATGGCAAAGAGTTTGCGTACCATGAGAAAATCAGCAAAGATTTTGAGACGGCTTTTTATTTTGCCCATCCTTATTCATCTTGGGAGCCTGGCACTAATGAAAATACAAATGCTTTGATTAGACAATATTTTCCTAAAAAGACGGATTTTAAAATAGTAACCGATGAAGAGGTTTACAACGTAATGAAAAAACTGAATAATAGACCCAGAAAGGAAAGGCAGTGGGCTTTCGAACACCTTTCCAGTTAATGCAGAACTCATTTACAAGAACTGGAATTTCCTGTCTTGCACTTCAGAGTTGGATCCGCGAACTCTTTATTGAAGAAAGGCTGAATACTCTATGAGTTTCTCTATACAAGGTGTAGGGATGACCTCACAACGAACCAGAGACCGTTTAATTCATATTCTCAAAGGACAGAATATTTACAATGAAGATGTCCTGAATAGTATAGCATCAGTGCCCAGACACCTGTTTGTTGATGAAGCATTGTCTAGTCGAGCCTATGAAAATATCTCACTGCCCATTGGTCATGGTCAGACCATATCACAACCTTATATGGTGGCTCGTATGACGGAACTGCTGTTAGAAGGTGATTCTGTCAAGCGAGTGCTTGAGGTAGGTACCGGTTCAGGGTATCAAACTGCAATTTTATCAAAGTTAGTATTTAGTGTATTTAGTGTCGAACGGATAAAGCCTTTGTTGGATAATGCTAAAGAAAAGTTTCGACAACTCAGGTTAAATAACGTCTTGACCCAGTATAGTGATGGTGGTTGGGGTTGGCCCCAAAAAGCACCCTTTGATGCTATCATTGTGACCGCAGCTCCGGAAATATTACCGATGTCTTTACTAGAACAATTAGTTGATGGTGGTAAATTGATCATTCCAATGGGAAGGAAAGGTGAACAGGAATTATTGGCTTTTCATAGGGTTGGTGATAAATTTTATAAAAAAACCTTAGAAAAAGTAAGTTTTGTTCCTCTTCTCAAGGGAAAAGTCCCATAATAATCTTTTTTTAAATTAAAGGTTCATCTATCAAAATGAAATTATTTTCAAAATTGTATGCTAAAGTCATGAAATGGTCCCGTCATCCGCATGCAGAACGCTATTTGGCAGGTTTAAGTTTTGCAGAATCTTCTTTTTTTCCAATTCCTCCTGATGTTATGCTGGCACCGATGTCACTTGCACAAACTGATAAAGCGTTTAGATTTGCATTAATCACGACGGTTGCTTCAGTAGCCGGCGGAATCTTAGGATATGCTATTGGAACCTGGTTTTTTGATTTAATTCAACCACTTATTTCAAATGAGGGACGTTGGGAAGATCATTATCAATTAACCAAAGAATGGTTTTCAGAATGGGGATTCTGGGCCATTTTTATTGCCGGTTTTTCACCTATTCCTTACAAAGTGTTTACCATTACCGCTGGTACAATCGGCATGTTATTTTTTCCTTTTGTAATGGCTTCAGTGATTGGTCGAGGGGCACGCTTTTTTTTAGTGGCTTCATTGATGAAATGGGGCGGTAAAGAAATGGAGCTGAAATTAAAGAAATATATCGATATTTTGGGATGGTTAGTCATAATTCTTGGGGTAATTGCCTATATTATTTATAAAATATAAGCGGTATGATGGTCTATTTAAGATGATCTGCCTCCTCTTAGTGGAACAAATAGCGGAGCAAAAAATCAAACCAAAAAGTGCTTTTAGTGGGAATGGAGCCATCAGCTCATTTTTGGAACAAGGAGTCATCAGCTCGTTTTTGATACTACTACTTGTTACTGTGTTTTTTATAGCAGGCTGTAGTACCACTTATGCGCCTGTAGAACACCGAAACGCGGCTTCTTATGATGCTAAAAAAAAATATGTTGGCAAAACGCCGATATATCATAGAGTAAAGAAGGGCGACATGCTTTATTCTATTGCCTGGATGTATGGCCAGGATTATAAAAGTATTGCTTATAGAAATAAAATTAAAGCGCCTTATCGGATCTTTGTGGGAGATAAGCTTCGTTTAACGACGCAGCGTTCAAGCACACTTAAATACAATCAGGCTAAAACAAGCAATAAATCGAAGAATAGAAAAAAAAGCTCATATAAAAATAGAACAACCTCTAACTCTTCAAAAAAAGTGATTCTTAAACGTTCTACAACTAAAAGAGCAGGAAGTCAGAAAAAGACAAAAAGAAGTACAAAAAACACAGCATATTCTGGATCTAAGCGACTTGTCTGGAATTGGCCAGTGAAAGGGAAGGTGATTCAACGCTATTTACCAAAAGATGGTAAAAAAGGTATTGATATCAGTGCAGCAAAAGGGACTTTAATTAAATCTGCTGAAGCAGGTAAAGTAGTTTATAGAGGGCAAGGTCTTGTGGGTTATGGACGATTAATCATTATTAAACATAATGATACTTTTTTAAGTGCTTATGCACACAATCAAAATTTATTGGTTAATGATGGGCAATTAGTAAAAAAAGGGCAAAAAATCGCCCGGCTTGGGCGCTCGGGAACGGATCGGTATAAATTACATTTTGAAATACGTAAAAATGGTAAACCGGTTAATCCAATGAGCTATTTGCCACACTAGTTTCCATTTTATATAGCTTTAAATAATTTTTTATTTTGGCGCCGGATCTCAAACGACTGTCAGCTAATGACAAGCATTACGATTATTGGTAGGTAATATATTAACTATCATATAAACCGTATTAATGTTGTTTGATGTGATGACCATGAAGATGTTTTAGTGAGCTTTGATTTTAATCATGGATTTTCTCATGCTTTTTAATGATAGTGTAGCTAAACATGCTAATTCTTCTGTCTGGTTATTATAAATTAATTTTCACTGAGGCTAAAATTTAGCTTAGTGCTTTTTAATTCTGTATGTCAGATTATTAATAAGCAGCAATACCATGATTAAAGGGTAGCTTTAATGGAGTTTATGGAATATAAAGATCAAGCTCTGGATATGATGAATTCAGTATCGTTAGATGCAGTAATGGACATATTTAACACAGACGAAAATAATTCAGCTGATAGTGAGAGTGACTCTCATATCAATCAAACTAAAAAAACAAGGAAATCTCCTTGTAAAAAAGCAACTTCTAAAGCAGCGAAGAAAAAAACCATTAAAACACCTAAAATAAATACGAATACGATAACTGAAAAGTCACAACGTAGAAATTCAGTATTAAAAGGTGATATGGACGCTACACGTCTTTATTTGAACGAAATTGGTTTTGCAACTCTGCTTACTGCTGAAGAAGAAGTAAGATATTCCAGAATGGCCCAGCAGGGTATTGAAGAAGGGCGAAAACGAATGATTGAGTGCAATCTTCGTTTAGTAGTAAAAATTGCTCGTCGTTATCTTAATCGTGGCTTGCCTTTACTCGATTTGATTGAGGAAGGTAACCTGGGACTCATTCGTGCACTTGAGAAATTTGATCCGGAACGTGGTTTTCGTTTTTCAACCTATGCGACATGGTGGATACGTCAGACCATTGAACGGGGATTAATGAATCAAACGCGTACCATTCGTCTGCCTATTCATGTCGTAAAAGAAATTAATATCTACCTCAGAGCAGCCAGGGAACTTACTCAGACTTTGGATCATGAGCCTAGCTCGGAAGAAATTGCAGATTTACTTGATAGACCGGTTAAAAATGTGCAAAAAATGTTCAAATTAAATGAACGTATTTCATCCATCGATGTACCTATGGGGCCTGATGCTGATCGTCCTTTGTTAGATGCTATACCTGATGAGGCTAATCCAGAACCTTTTGCCTTTCTGCAAGATGAAAATATGAGGGATAATCTGGATAAATGGATGATGCAGCTTAATGATAAACAAAGAGAAGTCGTTGAACGTCGTTTTGGTCTACATGGCTATGATACTGCAACTCTGGAAGAAGTGGGTAATGAAATTGGTGTAACCCGTGAAAGAGTCAGACAAATTCAGCTGGAAGCCCTGAAACGATTAAGAGAAATTCTGGAAAATGATGGTTATACAGGTGAAACACTACTGAATTACTAAATTTAAATTATTTTTTTGCTTTATCAAAGCACCTTTCTACGGACAGGTGCTTTTTTTTGGCTTATTTTTTGCGTCTACTTATAATAGCTAAAGTTTAGAGCGACAGCTCACCCTTGAGTGACCTGTTTTTTTCAAATGTTCTTTAACAAATTATTTGTAACAAGCTGATTTGAGG
>JAIVER010000156.1 GCA_023864145.1 Thiohalomonas sp.
ATGGGCTGTGAGAGTAATTTGCGTCATTGGATAATTTTGATCTTCTTCTCTATGAAAATCAAGCATTTTCATAGGTCATGGGTATAAGTGTTGTCCGTTAAAGCCTTGTGTTTGAGTGGATGTAGAGGATAAGGCTTTATTACCACCAATGACGGCATTAATCGTTATTGTTTTTTTACCACGTAATATTTTTAATTGGGCGGTGTCTCCAGGGCGTTTTAAACCAATGTAATTACGTAAATCTGAAGAGCTTCTGATCGTACGAGCATTGGCCGCAATAATAATATCACCTGCTTTAATACCTGCTTTACTGGCTGCGGAATCACTTATCACTTGCGCTACGATGGCACCCTGTGTCGCTTTAACACCAAAAACTGAAGCTAATTCTGGTGTTAAATCCTGAACCTGAACACCAAGCAGACCACGCTGAATAGAACCATGTGTTATGAGCTGGCTCATAACGGATTTGGCCATATTGACAGGAATAGCAAAGCCGATACCAATATTGCCGCCGCTTTGAGAAAAAATGGCAGTATTGATACCGACTAATTCGCCATGCAGGTTAACCAGAGCACCACCGGAATTTCCCGGGTTAATAGACGCATCGGTTTGAATAAAATCTTCATAACTCTCAATGCCGAGTCCGCTGCGACCTAAGCCGCTGATAATACCGGAGGTGACAGTTTGACCTAAGCCAAAGGGATGGCCAATAGCCAGAGTAAAATCACCAACCCGTAATTTATCAGAATCAGAAAGTTTGACTTCAAAGAGATTATCAGCCTTGATTTTGAGGACGGCAATATCAATATGCGGATCAGTACCAATCAGCTCAGCAACCAGTGAACGCCTGTCTTTTAAAGTGACGAGTATTTCACTGGCATCATCAATGACATGGTTGTTGGTTAGAATATAGCCTTTTTTGGCATCAACAATGACCCCCGATCCTAAAGCATGGGATTGCGGTTGCTGATGTTGAGGAATATCAAATTTAAAAAAACGTCTGAAGAACGGATCATTAAGAAACTCCGGTAACTGACTTTTACCCTGATAATGCCCCTTGGTTGAGATATTGACAATGGCGGGGGTAACTTTTTTCAGCATGGGGGCCAGACTGGGCAACGCCATCTTCTGACTGTCATGTGTGGGTAAAGCATGAAGCGTGCTTAATGATATTAGAGAAATACAAAGGATTGAGAAAATAGAAAAAAAGAGTTGTTTTTTAATCATAGCTATCATAATTTTCAAATCTAAATTAGTAATTAAGGAATTTGTAACTATTCAGCGTATTATTTACAAAAAGCCTGTGGTTGCTTATTTTTCTGACTTTGATTGTTTGAGCGCAGCGAGTTCTCAAAGTTAGAAAAATAAATGACCATGAGCTTAACAAGCGTTATTTAGAAATACACGCTGAATAGTTACAGGAATTTAAGAGTTGTCCTTTTCTAAGACCTTTATATAATAAATAAGTTCAGCTGTATTTATCGGCACTGACAACAGACTTTAAAAATTCTCTCGAGGATTAAACTGACTCAACTCTGCCATTTGCTCGTAGAGTGCTTTTAGTTCATCAGTATCTGCTTCAGGTGTCATGATCTGTAACACAACGTATTGATCGCCCATATCCTTACCTGGTAGTCCACGATCTTTCAGACGTAGTTTTTTGCCACCTTTAGTATTGGCTGCCAGTTTCATTTCTACAGTGCCGCCCAGGGTCGGAATGGACAATTTGGTGCCTAATGCTGCTTCCCAGGGAGTAATAGGCAGAGTTAGATTAATATCCTTAGCATCAACAGTGAAATGTTTATGATGCTTAAACTTCACTTCCAGAAATAAATCTCCATTAGTCGGACCAGAAGCGCCTTGTCCACTTAAACGGATTTTCTGACCTTCTTTAACACCCTTTGGAATTTTTACTTTGAGTTTTTTAGTACCGCTGGTACCGGGAATATGAACAAGTAAAGAACGTTCGACACCCTGATAGGAATCTTCCAGATCGACTGTTATGCTGACTGTTTGATCCTGACCTTTTTGCGGACGAGATCTTCTCTGACGAGTGAAGGTATCTTCCTGAGCATGAAATTGCCCACCCTGAGAATGGTTGAACATGCTGTCAAATATATCGTTAAAACTACCTTGTCCAAAACCACCAAAATTATTACCCTGAGCAGCTCCTGGCGGTGGTGTAAAGCCTCCAGCACCAAAGGGATTGCCGTCAGCGGTGCCGAACTGATCATAATTAGAGCGTTTTTCCTTATCTTTTAAGACATCATACGCTTCATTTACCTCTTTGAAATAAGCTTCGGCATTGCTGAGTTTACTGACATCAGGGTGATATTTGCGAGCCAGCCTTCTATACTGTTTTTTGATATCGGCATCGCCTGCGCTGCGATTGACGCCAAGAGTTTTATAATAATCTTTGTGTGACATAGGTTTATAAATGTTATCTTTAAAGTTGCTTAGGCTATAATATGGGGCTGGAACTTCAAAAAAGAAGTGTTTTCCCAACGTTATTTTAAGATGGTTATATATAAGAAAGGTATTTTATGCTTACAGAGACACAAAAACAATTTATCTTTAAACGATCATTGTTTCAAAAAATTTCGGGTTACATTGCCTGGAGTATTGGTTTTTCTACTGCTGTTGCATGGGGCCTTATGTATTGGTTAAAACCACAAATGGTTAACCCTCAGGCGGTACTGGCTTTATTGAAAGAAAAAAGTGATAGCGGCATGGATTTATCGCAAGTGAGGGATATTGCTGTTTTGGCAGTAACAGGTGCTACCGCCATATCCGCATTGTTTGTGATGATTATCTTATTGGCTTTTATAATGAATTCCTGGAGTAAAAAGGAAAAACAATATCTGGATATTATCAATAGTTTAGAAAAAAATCTTCTATAAAGTCCCTTTAGCTGCTGCAGCCTAAAACACGTTCAAATTCAGCAAAGGTTTTAGCAACTTCAGTGCTATCAATTTGTAAACCTAATAGCTTACTTAACAGGCTGATAGAAAAAATACCGCGAATTTGATAAGTATCTTCTCTCGGCTGCTCTAAAACAAGAGCATGCTGACGATTCAGCTTCTTCATTGTCATGGTAATATCACCGACACGAGATTTTTTAACAACAGCCCAATCAAGCACTTCAATACTTTCAATGCCGGTCATGATATCCAGAACACAGACTTCAGAACGAGGTACACCGTTAGATTGTTGAAACTGTATCGGTCTTTCACCTGATATATCACTATAAGTAATTAAACCGATAATTCGTTCTTTAGAATCGTTAACGAATAACAATTTTACTTTCATTTTAAGCATGCGCTCAGTTGCTTCATTTAAATTACGAGAGGGTGAAATGGTCACTGCCGTAATGCTTGTCAGATCAGTCATGATATTAACTGCTGGATCTTCCAGGCTGACTTTTTCCTGTGGATGATCGTTAGGATTACATAAGGTCGCTGCAACTTGAAGGGTTTTTATTTCCAGCTCTTGATAATTACAAGGCATTCTACATCTCCTTTAAGGTCATATTACATGATCTGACTGTTTTTTTTATGACAGGTATACACTATTATTAATCAGAACATATCGTGAAATACATTATTAAATGTTAACTATGAAAATAAATGTAGACAAAAAGTCTCAGAAATTCAATAGAAAAATGAAAATTTTTGATTAGAGATAGGGGGTGATTTTATAAAACCCCATGAAAAGCATTTAAAATCAATGCCTTGCATGCTTAATAAGCAGTTGTTAATAAATTAAAGTACCATTTCTTTTAATTTTTTAAGTGCTCTGACTTTAACGACAATGGTTGCCTTTTTCGCTTTAAACATCATTTCTTCACCCGTAAATGGATTAATACCTTTGCGAGCTTTAACGGCAGGTTTTTTAACAGTAACAATTTTTAATAAACCAGGGAGTAAAAACTCATCACAAGCGCGTTTTTTAATGTGACACTCAATTAACAAATCTAATTCTGCAAGTACGTTGGCAACGTCTTTTTTAGTGACTTCAGTGTTTTCTGAAATCTCAGTTAAGATTTGAGATTTGGTCATTTTATTTTGAATATCAGTTGTTTTCGCTTTTTTGGCTGCAACGGCTTTCACTGCTTTTTTTAATCGCAGCTTTTTTAGTCACTATTTTCTTTTTGCTTGCAGCTTTCTTTTTTATAGCCATGAGGACTCCAGTAAATATGAAATGAATTGAAATTGGGCTAAGCTCTTCTACGCTAGACTCAAATAAAACAGATGACATCTTAGTCTATATTGTATAGCATAATGATAGATACTAAATATGTATACCCATGACCTATGAAAATGCTTGATTTTCATAGAGAAGAAGATCAAAATTATCCAATGACGCAAATTACTCTCACAGCCCATG
>JAIVER010000157.1 GCA_023864145.1 Thiohalomonas sp.
TTCATGGGCTGTGAGAGTAATTTGCGTCATTGGATAATTTTGATCTTTTTCTCTATGAAAATCAAGCATTTTCATAGGTCATGGGTATAGATATCAGTGCCTCTAAAGCACTCAGATTGAGTGAAAAGCAACATAAAATAATCAGAGCCATAAAGGGAATAATAGACTTATTGTTCAAAGGCGGCCTGTATAATTAAGGGAGAATTAATATAATGAAAGTGCAGGTAGTAAACAATCAGTAATTGTATACTATTTTTGCTTATGTGATAAGTAGATTGTGGGTGAATCTTTTAAGAATTCAATCGATTCACCCGATAGGCTTAGTGAGTTTTTTTAAGACTCAAATCGTCCTTTGCGTAATCGTTGAGCTTCCATAATCTCAATTTCATGCGCACCGGAATAAACCACTTTGCTATTGGGTACAAAATTAAGATTACTATCAAAACGTTCGTAAGGTACACTATTGAGTATAGTTTTCATAGCGTTCAGTCGAGCCTGATATTTATCATTTGAACGAATAATGGTCCAGGGTGCTGAAGCGGTATGAGTTTTTCTCAACATTTCATACTTAACATTAGTAAAATCATCCCAACGTTCCTGTGCCTGAACATCCACTTCTGATAATTTCCATTGTCTTAGAGGATCGGTTTTGCGACGATTAAAACGTCGATCCTGCTCATCTTTGGTAACACTAAAATATAATTTAACCAAAATGGTACCTTGTCTGACCAAGTCTTTTTCAAAACCGGTTACACCTTTCATAAAGTTTTTATATTCAGTGTCAGTACAAAAACCAAAAACAGGTTCAACCATAGCGCGGTTATACCAGCTTCGGTCAAATAATACGACTTCACCGCCTGCGGGTAAATGTCTGATATATTTCTGGAAAAACCATTGCGTTTTTTGCTCTTCGGTCGGTTTACCTAAAGCAACAATACGATAGTGCTTTTCATTCATATAACGTGTAACACGACGAATAGTACCACCCTTTCCAGAAGCATCACGACCTTCAAACAAAATAATCATACGCTTTCCAGTATCTTCAAGATACTTTTGCATTTGAATCAGTTCAGCCTGATATGGTTTTAATGATTGCTCTAATTTAAATTTTTTGACAGCTTTAAAATTTCCTTTTTTTAAAGCAGCATTTTCTTTAATCAGTTGTTCATTTTGCTTGATTAAGTCTTCCAATGTTAATGCAGATTCAGTCATTAATTTAAGCCTCCTAAAATAGTTGATTGTATAAATAATAACACATCACTGTTGCTTTAACATTGACTTATATTAGTTAATATCATCCACTTAATCTCCTTACTTAGAATATTCTTACAAAACAAACGAAAGAAGAATGTATATTGCTATAATTTTAAATTTTAGCGTTTTATTATTACTATCAGGATTGGTTTCATGCCCATAGGAACCCATTGGTTAATTTGCTTGTTGACAATGACAAAGCAGAAGAATTAAAATAGCAGTCAGAGCAGAGCACTTTTATCACGCTGACCAAGCATCAATTATGCGATCTGGAAATGCTCATTAATGGTGGTATGTCGCCCTTAACAGGTTATATGGATAAAAAAACCTATGACTCCGTCATTTAGACCACTCGATTACCAGATAAGCAATTATGGCCCATACCGATTGTTTTAGATATTAATGCGGAAACTGCTGCCAAATTAAGTTCTGGTGATAAAATAGCGTTACGAGATACTGAGGGTTTTATGCCTGCCGTATTAACGGTATCTGATATCTGGGAGGCAGATAAAAAAGCTGAAGCCATTTATGGGACAAGTTCAGAACTGCATCCAGGTGTTGATTACTTAATCAATAACAGTCATTCACATTATATTGGCGGGCATATAGAGGGAACTGAAGTGGCCTCTCATTTTGATTTTGAAAATCTCTGGTCTTCCCCACCTAAACTTAGAAACTCATTTAAAAAAAGAGGCTGGCGCGATGTATTAGCATTTCAAACCAGCCAGCCAATGCACAAAGTACATCAGCATATTATCCTCAAGGCAGCACGTGAAACACAGGCTCATATTTTGATCCACCCTACTGTCGGCACAACCAAGGCAGGTGACCTGGATTATTATGCCCGGGTTCATTGTTATCAGGCAATAGAAAAATATTTTCCCAACAATCTTGCTATGATGTCCTTATTACCAATGGCAATGCGTATGCTGGCCCTAAAAAAGCGTTATGGCATGCCATTATTAATAAAAATTTTGGTTGTACACATCTTTTTATCGGGCCAAATCACGCTTCGCCTCCTGCAATGACAAATCTTTCTCAACAGCAGACTGCTGAAAAATTTTATGCTCAATCTGCTGCTCAAACCTATGTTGCCGGTTTTGAAGATGAATTAGGCATAAAAGTCATCTCGGCTGAAGAAACTCGCTATGTTGCCGAGCAAAAAACATTCCTGCCTCTTTCAACCATAAAGAAAGAAAATCTCAGCAGTGAAATGCTATCTGATTATGAACTTAAAGAACATTTACATAATAATAAATCCGTGCCTGATTGATTTAGTTATCCTGAAGTATTAAAAGCACTCAGCAGAGCTTACCCTGCTCGCTGCAAACAAGGTGTCACTCTGTTTTTTACTGGTTTATCGGGTTCTGGCAAATCAACACTGGCCAAAATTATCTATGCAAAAATGATTGAGTTAAGTGCCCGACCTGTGACATTACTGGATGGTGAGATTGTGCGCCATAATTTATCCAGTGAACTGGGATTTTCCAGAAATGATCGTAACATTAATGTCAGACGTATCAGCTTTGTAGCCAACGAAATTATAAAAAATGGCGGCGTTGCAATCTGTGCACCGATTGCTCCGTATACACAAATGAGGCGCGATGCTCGCTCTCTGATTGAACAATACGGGGCTTTTATTGAAATTCATGTAGCAACTCCTCTGGATGTCTGTGAATCACGGGATAGAAAAGGTTTGTATGCCAAAGCAAGAAAAGGCATTATTCCTGAATTTAGCGGCATCAGTGATCCCTATGAAGCACCTGAAATTCCTATTGATACCAGTAGTTTTTCACCTATGGAAGCCGTACAGAAAATTTATCTGTATTTATTCAGAAAAGGCTTTATAGAAACCAGTGAAAATTGCAGTGCTCTTTAGATCAACAGGATAATGGGATAAAAAATGACAATATATGACGTATTTAACGGTGATGCTGACGGCATCTGTGCCCTGCTGCAATTAAGACATGCGGCACCCTGCCAGTCAGAGCTAATCACAGGTATTAAGCGAGATATCAAATTATTAGAAAAGGTTAATGCCAGGCAAAATGATCATATTAATGTGCTTGATATTTCTCTGGATAAAAATCGTCCTGATGTTTTAAGAAATTTGGCGAATGGTGCTGATATATTTTATGTCGATCATCATTTTTGTGGAGATATTCCCGCTAATAGCAAGCTGACCACTTTAATTGATACCCAGGCGGATATCTGTACCAGTTTACTGATAAACCAGCATCTGCACTCTCACAAAAAAGAGCACTCCCCCCTGTGGGCTATTACCGGTGCTTTTGGTGATAATCTCAATGTTTCTGCACAAACTCTGGCAAAGGAACAGCAGCTGAAACAAGATGAAATGGAATGTTTAAAGTCTTTAGGGATTTATATTAATTATAATGGCTATGGTGCGAGCCTTGATGATCTGCATTTTGCACCGGATGAACTTTTTAAAAAACTCCTGCCTTATAAAAATCCACTCAATCCTATTGATGACAGCAGTTCTGTCTATCAGGAACTAAAATCAGGTTATGATGCTGACAATGCTCATGTCGCTGATCTCAAGCCAGAACACAAAACAGATAAAGTTGCTCTATTTATCTTACCCAATAAAACCTGGGCCAGACGTATTAGCGGTGTCTACAGCAATGATCTGGTCAATCAATTCCCGGCCAGAGCCCATGCTGTGTTAACTGAGAATGATGATAATGGCTATTTGATCAGTGTCAGAGCACCACTAAATAATAAAACGGGGGCAGACGAACTTTGCCGTCAATTTGAGGGCGGTGGAGGACGTAAAGCGGCGGCAGGTATTAATCATCTGCCACAAGAAGAGTTAGCAATATTTATTAAAAAATTAACTCAGCAGTTTAATTAAAAACTGCTCTTATCCATATTTTTTCTTTTATAGCTTGATGCTTGGGGTCAAATGGCAAAAAGTATGAAATTAATAGTTAAAACTCATGATTTAAGGCATTTGACTCCGATCCCCTCCTAAATACTGGCACCGTTAACTTATACTATACCCATGACCTATGAAAATGCTTGATTTTCATAGAGAAGAAGATCAAAATTATCCAATGACGCAAATTACTCTCACAGCCCA
>JAIVER010000158.1 GCA_023864145.1 Thiohalomonas sp.
AATTTTACCGAGCATTGGAAAATCATTAGATTCTCGAATTAATGATATTTTCCAAGTGTTCGATCCTGCATTTTCAAGTTGATTGGGTATATGATCTCATATCATGGTAATTAATAATTGAGATAATGCCATGAATATCAAATATATTCTAGAGCTGGCGGAAGAAGAACCTCTCTGTTTACTTGAATTAACGTCAAAAGGTAAAGGCAAGAATGATCAAACGAGCCAATATATTGCTCATGGCTGATCGTCGTCAAAATGACGAAGAACAAATCGCTGAACTACTGTCTGTTGCTAGCTCAACAATCTATCGAACAAAACGTGACTTTGTAGAAGAAGGAAAACGTCTGGGACAGCCCAGAAAACTGGATGCAAATAGAGAAGCTTTACTTGTTTCTATTGCTTGCTCCAAACCACTAGAAGGCCGTTGTCAATGGACATTATCATTATTGACGGATGAGCTCATTGCCTTGACTGAAGGTCAGGCAGTTTCCAAAGAAACCGTGCGTCGTCGATTGAAAGATACTGCACTCAAGCCATGGCAAAAGAAAATGTGGTGCATATCCAGTATGAATGCAGGCTATGTGGCTCAAATGGAGCATGTGCTGGATATTTACGCTGAAGCACCTGACAGTAAACGCCCTGTGATTAATTTTGATGAAGCCATGAAACAATTAGTCAGTGATGTCAATGAACCATTACCCGTAAAACCAGGTCAACAGGCTAAAGTAGATTACGAATACAAACGTGCTGGCATGGCCAATATTTTTATGTTTTTTGATCACCATCGGGGATGGCGCAAAGCCAAAGTGACTCAATATAAAAAGTCAGCTGATTTTGCTGAATGTATGCGGGATTGGGTATATAAGGCTTTTCCTCCTGAGGAAGCCCGTAGAATACTACGACGACTGGAGTTCAATTATACGCCTAAACATGCCAGTTGGTTAAATATGGTTGAGATAGAAATTGGTAATATGAATCAACAGTGTTTGAATCGTCGAATGGAAGATAGAGCATTTCTGATAAGTGAATTAGCCGCATGGGAATCACAACAAAACCAGAAGAAAGCGATGATTAACTGGATGTTTAATGTGCATGGTGCCCGAACTAAATTGACTCGAGCATATGACAAGTTAATCGGTCAAAATTAATGTGTTTAGGTACTAGTTAGGAAAATAGTTACAAAATCTTAAAAATAGAGATAGTTGAAGTATGATTAAAAAGCCAAAAATGCTGCTTATTGATGTCGATGGAACGCTGGTTGACAGTGTTCCGGATCTTGCTTATTGTGTTGACGAAATGCTTAAAGCCCTTGATATGGCTCCTCATGGTGAGGCAGAAGTGCGTCACTGGGTAGGAAATGGTGTTGAACGTCTGGTACGTCGTGCTCTGATTGGGCAATTGGAAGGAGAGCCTGATGAGGCTTTATTTGATAGGGCTTATCCTATTTTTATGGATCTCTATAAAGACAATACGTCAAAGCGCAGCTGTCTGTATCCCGGTGTTAAAGAAGGTATTGATTACTTGCGCGATGCCGGTTATAAATTGGGTTGTGTGACTAATAAAGCAGAAGCATTTACTCATCCCTTATTAAAAGATCTGGGTTTGTTTGACTATTTTGAGTCGATTGTCAGTGGTGACACGCTGGAAAAGAAAAAACCTGATCCAATGCCTTTGCTCCATTCAGCAGAAAAATTAGGTGTCTCACCTGAAGATTCTCTGATGCTGGGTGATTCCATCAGTGATGTTAAAGCTGCTCGTGCAGCAGGTTTTCAAATTATCTGTATGTCTTATGGTTATAACCATGGTGTAGATATTCATG
The DNA here is from genome assembly GCA_023864145.1 of Thiohalomonas sp. Classification (GTDB taxonomy): domain Bacteria; phylum Pseudomonadota; class Gammaproteobacteria; order GRL18; family GRL18; genus GRL18. Next base: position 1,823 of record JAIVER010000158.1, read on the forward strand.
AATCGAATCCTGATGTTGTGATTGACTCTATGGCTGAGCTGAAAACTCTGTTATAAATTGTTATAGAATTAATAAAACTTTTATAACAACAATATAAAGTGAAGAAAAAGTGCAATTATTTAATAAAAAACAAATGAAAGAACGATGGTGGTACTGATCGTATACGTAAAATAAAATTTATTTTGTAATTATTGATCCTATTATTACAAAACCAATTCATTTGTTATTTATTGAGTGATGGCCATGTCTATTGTAAGCAAAGAACAATTTTTTAAACTTGCCAGTGAAGGCTATAACCGAATTCCGGTTGTGCACGAAATTCTTGCCGATCTGGACACTCCTCTTAGTGCCTATTTAAAACTTGCCGAAGGCCCCTATTCTTATTTATTAGAATCCGTGCATGGAGCTGAAAAGTGGGGACGTTATTCGATTATTGGCCTGCCTTGTCAAACTATTATCAAAGTTGATAATGAACGTATTCAGCTTATTGATGATGGTCAAATTGTCGAAGAGTTAACTCATTTCGATCCTTTGCGCTGGATTGAAGAATATCAGCAGCGCTATAATATCCCGGAGCACCTGGCTGAGCAGTCTAACCTGCCTCGTTTTACCGGAGGGCTGGTGGGTTATTTTGCTTATGAAACCATAGGCTATATTGAACCCCGGTTAAAAAATACCACTAAAGACGATCCTCTGGGCACCCCTGATATTCTGCTGATGGTATCAGAAGAACTGCTGGTTTTTGATAATCTCAGCGGCAAGCTGTATCTTATCGTTCATGCTCGCCTTGGTGAGAAGCAGGATGATATTGAACTGGCATGGCAGTCAGCCACGGGACGCTTACAGGAGCTGGCGACTCGGTTACGTCAATCAGATACAGCCTATAAAACTCATACTAAAGTAACCAAAGTAAAAGAAGAAGACTTTGTTTCTGGTTTTACTCAGCAAGGATTTGAACAAGCGGTTGCACGTATTAAGGATTATACCGTTGAAGGAGATGCCATGCAAGTGGTAATATCACAGCGCCTGTCGATACCGTTCAATGCACCGCCGCTGGATCTATATCGAGCCTTGCGCAGTCTCAATCCATCGCCCTATATGTATTTCTTGAATTTAGATGACTTTCATATAGTGGGTTCATCACCGGAAATTCTAACCCGTGTTGAAGATGGCAAAATTACCGTTCGTCCTATTGCCGGTACTCGTCCAAGAGGACAGACCGATGAACAGGATCGACAGCTTGAAGAAGATTTATTATCTGATCCTAAAGAGCTTGCTGAACATTTGATGCTGATTGATTTAGGGCGTAATGATGCCGGACGCGTGTCTGAGATAGGTACCGTTAAACTCACGGATAAAATGATTGTTGAACGTTATTCTCATGTTATGCATATCGTGTCTAATGTTGAAGGTGTACTGAACAAAAAAATGAGCACTATGGATGCCCTAAGAGCGACATTCCCTGCCGGCACGGTGAGTGGTGCACCCAAAATTCGAGCCATGGAAATTATTGATGAATTAGAGCCTGTTAAGCGTGGTATTTATTCCGGTGCGATTGGCTATATCTCATGGTCAGGTAATATGGACACAGCCATTGCTATACGCACCGCCGTGATTAAAGATAAGCAGTTACATATTCAGGCTGGTGCAGGTATTGTGGTTGATTCTGTTCCGCGTAATGAATGGGATGAAACAATGAATAAAGCTCGCGGTGTTTTTCGTGCGGTGGCCATGGCGGAATGTGGTCTGGATTCAAATGCCAATAGCCAATGTGTAGAGGAGAAATAAAATGCTGATCATGATCGACAACTATGACTCTTTTACCTACAATCTGGTGCAATATTTGGGTGAATTAAAGGCTGAGGTTAAAGTATTTCGTAATGATGAAATTACCGTGACAGAGATTGAAAAAATGGCACCGGATCATTTGATGATATCACCCGGTCCCTGTACTCCCAATGAAGCGGGTATTTCCATTGATGCCATTCATAATTTTGCCGGTAAAGTACCTATTTTAGGCGTTTGCCTGGGGCATCAAAGTATTGGTCAGGCTTTTGGCGGTAAAATTATTCATGCCAAACAAATTATGCATGGCAAAACATCAATGATGCACCACAATAACAAGGGCGTTTTTCATGGTCTGGAATGTCCTTTTGAAGCGACTCGTTATCATTCATTAGTGATTGAAAAAGAAAGCCTGCCGGATTGTCTGGAAATGACTGCATGGACAGAAGATGAACAGGGTAATGTGGATGAAATTATGGGAATTAGACATAAAGAGCTGGCGATTGAAGGTGTTCAGTTTCACCCGGAATCAATTCTGACTCAGCATGGACATCAAATGCTGCAGACCTTCTTAAATATAAAGAGCTAAATATTAAGTAATTTTTCAGCATGTATTTCTAAATAACGTTTCCTGAATTGTATACCCATGACCTATGAAAATGCTTGATTTTCATAGAGAAGAAGATCAAAATTATCCAATGACGCAAATTACTCTCACAGCCCAT